>CAYOHA010000029.1:0-16570 GCA_964403625.1 uncultured Dehalococcoidales bacterium
TTGCAGGACAGTAACATTCCCATCTCAGGAGGAGAAATATGAAAGATATAGAAATGATAAACAATCCTTACAATGATGACAAGGTAATTGACGCCTGCTCCATATTTGGTGCTATAGATACCTCTGGTAAAAGGTTTTCCGGAGAAGGTGTCATCCGGGCTATTGCCAATATGCACGATCGGGGAAATGGTCTGGGAGGAGGATTTGCCATCTATGGTTTGTATCCCGAGTATACTGATTCATATGCTTTCCATATTATCTACCTAAGCCACAAAGGTAAAGCAGAGACAGAAACCTTTCTCAGGGAGAGTTTTATAGTCATTGATCAAGAAGAGGTCCCAACAAGACCGACACCGGCTATCGTTAACCCACCATTAGTCTGGCGCTACTTTCTCAAAGTAGACGAAGGCCAGGCTGGAAAACGATCGCCGGACGACTACGTCGTAGAAAAAGTAATGACAATAAATACCGAATTAAGCGATAGTTACGTCTTTTCGAGTGGTAAGGATATGGCTGTTTTCAAAGGTGTAGGCTACCCTGAGGAGATAGCCGAATTCTTCTGTCTGGAACAATACAAGGGTTACCTGTGGACAGCCCATGGGCGGTTCCCCACCAACACGCCGGGATGGTGGGGCGGGGCTCACCCTTTCTGTATTCTGGACTGGACAGTAGTCCATAATGGCGAGATTTCATCCTACGGGATAAACCGGCGTTACCTTGAGCAGTTCGGCTACCACTGCACGATGCAGACTGATACCGAGATTGTAGCCTACGCCGTTGACCTGCTGGTTCGCAAACATAACCTGCCAGTAGAGATAGCAGCAAAGGTACTGGCACCACCGTTCTGGACAGATATTGAGCGAATGCCTCTGGGAAAGAAAATACTAATGAACACACTACGCCAGGTTTATGCCAGTCTGCTCCTTAACGGACCGTTCACCGTTATCATAGCTCATCACGGTGAAATGATTGGACTAACCGACCGCATCAGGTTACGCCCTTTGACTGTTGGAGAAAAGGGCAACATGCTTTATCTATCATCAGAAGAATCAGCCATCCGTTTGATATGTCCGGCACTGGACAGGGCATGGATTCCTGTAGGTGGTGAACCGGTGATAGGAAGACTGAAGGAGTCACTACTGAAACAATCATCAGCCAGTAAAGTAACGGTGATAGCTAGCGAGAAATAGTAAAATGCTGACGAAGAGAGTTATTCCCTGCCTTGATGTCAAGGAGGGAAGAGTAGTAAAGGGTGTTAAGTTCCGTAACCATAGGGATGCCGGCGACCCTGTAGAGTTGGCTGCGTTCTATAATGAGCAGGGTGCTGATGAACTGGTTTTCTACGACATAACTGCATCCAGCGATGAGCGACCGATTCTACTGGAGGTAGTAGAGCGTACCGCTAGCCAAGTATTTATACCCTTTACCGTCGGAGGAGGATTACGCACAGTAGATGACATGCACAGCATGTTGAAAGCCGGTGCCGATAAAGTCTCCATCAACACCGCAGCGGTCGAGAATCCGAGCCTTATCACCGAAAGTGCGAGGCGGTTCGGCAGCCAATGTGTAGTTCTGGGTATAGATGCCAAGCGAGTGCCTGACTCCAGTCCTATCCGCTGGGAGGTGTTCATCTACACTGGTGCCGATGGTGGTCGTGGCACCGGCCTAGACGCAATTCATTGGGCAAGAAAAGCTGTCGAACTGGGCGTGGGTGAGATTGTGGTCAATAGTATTGACGCTGATGGTACCCAGGCGGGTTATGACCTGGAGTTACTACGGGCTATTTCCGAAAATGTTTCAGTGCCAGTAGTGGCCAGTGGTGGTGCCGGCACTCCAGAAGACCTGTACCAGGCACTGGTCACGGGTAAAGCAGATGCAGTCCTGGCAGCTAGTATTTTCCATTATGGTACTTACCCCATTGGTAAGATAAAAGAATATCTGGCACAACGAGGAATACCGGTAAGGATTTAAGGGAAAAGAGACAGTGAAGACCCAGCTAATATCAAAATTCATGGTAAGACGAGACCCTGAACGGTGTATCCAGTGTCAGGTCTGTGTTAACCAGTGCAGTTTTAATACCCATTACTATGATGCTGAAGATGATGTGGTGAGGAGTCATGAAGAGAATTGCGTCGGCTGCCACCGCTGCGTGGTCTTCTGCCCCACAAGAGCGCTGACCATCAGCCGGAATCCCCTGGACTACCGGGAGAACTACAACTGGAGGCCTGAGGTTATCGAAGACATTATTAAGCAGGCAGAGACCGGCGGAGTCCTTCTCACCGGAATGGGTGATGATAAAAGCCAGCGAATATATTGGGACCACCTGGTACTCAATGCCAGTCAGGTGACCAACCCCTCTATTGATCCTCTCCGTGAGCCGATGGAACTGGCCACGTATCTGGGAAGAAAGCCTGACCGGGTATACATCGACTCCGAATCCTTCAGAATAGAAACGGGCTTAACTCCCCAGGTAAAGCTAGAAGTACCTATTATGTTTTCAGCTATGTCCTATGGCGCGGTAAGCCTTAATGTGCAGGAGTCTCTTGCTAGAGCAGCTAGAGATATGGGTACTCTCTGGAATACTGGCGAGGGTGGTCTTCATCGTAAGTTATATAAATATGGAAATAATACTATTGTCCAGGTAGCTTCTGGCCGCTTCGGTGTCCATTCTGAATACCTGGATGCGTCTAGGATCGTCGAAATTAAGATCGGACAGGGAGCAAAACCAGGGATCGGTGGTCACCTTCCTGGAGAGAAGGTAAGCAGCGATGTATCGCAAACGCGGATGATACCCCAGGGAACTGATGCGCTATCGCCGGCTCCCCAGCATGATATTTACTCCATTGAAGACCTTGCTCAGCTTATCTACGCATTAAAAGAGGCAACAAACTACAGCAAACCTATATCGGTGAAAATTGCTGCTGTCCATAACTCAGCGGCTATCGCCAGCGGTATGGTAAGGGCTGGTGCCGACATCATTGTCCTGGATGGGTTGAGGGGGGCTACCGGTGCTGCTCCTAAAATTATCCGTGATAACGTTGGCATTCCGATTGAAATGGCTCTCGCCTCGGTCGACAATCGATTAAGGCAGGAAGGCATTCGAAACAGGGCTTCTATCGTGGTCTCAGGAGGAATAAGAAACAGCGGTGATGTGGCAAAAGCCATCGCCCTTGGAGCTGATGCTGTAAATATTGCGACAGCCGCCCTTATCGCTCTAGGCTGTCATGTCTGCCAACAGTGTCACACCGGCAAGTGCGCCTGGGGTATTTGCACCAGCGACCTACGTCTGAGCAAGAGAGTCAACCCTGACATTGGAGCCCGCAGGCTGAGTAATTTACTCAGAGGCTGGAGCATTGAACTAAAGGAAATATTGGGTGGACTTGGTGTCAACGCTCTGGAAAGCTTACGGGGTAACCGTCTGCACTTGAGAGGCATCGGACTAACTGACACCGAACTTGAAATCCTGGGAGTAAAAATGGCAGGGAGCTGAAAATGACAAATAAAGAAGATTTAATAGTGAAAATAGACGCCACCGGAATTTATTACCGTGAACTTAATGCCCGACTGAGAGATACCGTCACCAATGGAGCCAGAAAAATAGAACTCCATAACATCTATGGACAAAGGTATCTCGGGACGAATTTGGATAAGTCGGTAGAGATTGAGATATTTGGAACTCCGGGTAATGACCTGGGAGCATTTATGAATGGCCCAAGAATTATTGTCCACGGCAATGCCCAGGATGGCTGTGGCAACACCATGAATGAGGGAGAAATAATTGTTCACGGGCATGCCGGTGATATTGTCGGATTATCAGCGCGAGGCGGGAGAATCTTTGTTAAAGAAGACGTCGGTTACCGGGCAGGCATACATATGAAGGAATACCAGGACAAAAGACCGGTGCTGGTTATCGGTGGTACCGCCCAGGACTTTGTTGGCGAGTATATGGCTGGAGGCATAATGATTCTTCTAGGGCTTACCCTCGGTGAAAATATGCATCACAAGGCAAGATTTATCGGCACTGGAATGCACGGCGGCGTTATCTACCTCCGAGGCAACATCGAAGAATATCAGTTAGGGAAAGAAGTCGGAGTAGCTGAACCGGAGGAAAAGGACTATCAAACTCTAAAACAGTATGTCGGTGAGTTTGCCGCCTACTTCGGTTACAAAGCTGAAGAAATTCTGGCCTATAAATTTATTAAGCTCTCCCCCCGATGGCTCCGACCCTATGGTAAGTTATATGCCTATTGAAGGAAGAATAGAGTTTGTTTGGGATATCTGTAAGGCAAGAGGTGATTAAATATGGTTAATGCGGCTGATACGGCGTGGCTCCTGATTTCATCGGCACTGGTCATGCTAATGACTCCGGGGGTAGCCCTATTCTACAGCGGCATGGTCAGGAGGAAAAATATCCTTTCGACGATAATGATGAGTTTTGTCCTGCTAGGTCTGATAGGGATACTCTGGGTCTTATATGGTTATAGTCTAAGCTTCGCTTCAGACAAAGGAGGCATTATTGGTGGGTTTGACTTTATTAGTCTGAAAGGGGTGGGACAGGAACCATCATCTGTATATGCTACTACCGTTCCTCATCTGGCTTTCATGATATATCAGGCGATGTTCGCAGTGATCACTGTGGCTCTGATTACTGGGGCAGTCGTAGAGCGAATGAAGTTTAGTGCTTTGATTGTCTTTTCTATCCTATGGTTTACCATTGTCTACTGTCCCATTGCTCACTGGGTGTGGAGCTCGGGTGGATGGTTAGCCAGATTAGGCGTACTCGACTTTGCTGGTGGCACTGTGGTTCACATTAGCGCTGGCATATCCGCTTTGGCTTTAGCTATGTGCCTCGGCTCACGAAAGGGCTTTCCAGAGAAGGAGACGATGGAGCCTTCTAATATTCCCATGGTGGTGCTTGGTGCTGGACTACTCTGGTTTGGCTGGTTCGGCTTCAATGCCGGTAGTGCTCTTACTTCTGGTGGCTTAGCGGCCAGTGCTTTTGTCGCTACCAATACCTCAGCAGCGGCGGCATCCTTCACCTGGATGCTCCTTAGCTGGATTTACCGGAGACCAACTGTCCTTGGCACCGCTACTGGAGCTGTGGTTGGAATGGTAGCAATTACTCCCGCCGCTGGCTTTGTGTCACCGGTGATGGGAATACCAATCGGGGTTGTAGCAGCAGTCGTATGTTACTACGCTATGCTCCTCAGAGCCAAGAAGATGGGAGTTGACGAGTCCCTGGATGTATGGGCATGTCATGGCATCGGGGGTATTTGGGGAGCTTTAGCCACAGGAATCTTTGCTAGTATCACCGTTAATACGGCAGGTGCTAATGGCTTGATTTTCGGAAATGCCATGCAACTGGTAAAACAGCTTCTAGCGGTTGTCTCAGTTGGAGCTTTCGCCTTCGGAATGACCTGGGGTTTAGGTAAGTTGGTTGATATCATTATGGGACTCAGGGTAAGCCCTACTGAAGAAACAGTAGGGCTAGACATCTCGCAACACGGGGAGAGGGCTTATGGAGGCATGCCACGATGAAGATGATAGAGGCTATTATTCGGGAAGAAAAGCTCGAGGCAGTCAAAGCGGTGCTTGAAAAGAATGGCTACTTTGGTATGACCGTTAGTGAGGTAAGCGGGCGGGGACGTCAGGGAGGGCTTACATTACAGTGGAGGGTTGGCGAATATAAGATAGAATTCCTGCCCAAGATTAAAGTTGAGGTTGTTGTCTTAGATGAGGATGTGGCTAAGATATTGAATGCAATTACCAGTGTTACTCGAACTGGGGAGATAGGTGACGGTAAGCTCTTTGTTATTCCGGTAGAAAACGCGGTGCGTGTCAGGACAGGCGATGAAGGCAATAATGCAATTTAGTCAGATAATGGAGGTAAAGAATGAATATTATAAGGGCGTAACCTTGTACTGAAAGCCTATTACAGATTAAGAAATGCGGATTAAAAAAGGAGTAAGAAGATGGCCGACAGAATCAAAGAAGAAAACAGGGCACACGCCATAGAGATGGCAAGGGAACATGATGTAAAGTTCGTAAGGTTGTGGTTCACTGACATACTGGGTTTCCTGAAGAGCTTCGCTATACCCGTAGAAGAGTTAGAGGGTGCGCTAGAGGAAGGAGTGGGATTCGATGGTTCATCCATTGAGGGATTTGTCCGAATTGATGAGAGCGATATGATTGCCATGCCTGATCCGTCTACCTTCAAGCTCCTGCCCTGGAGACCCAAAGAGCATGCCGCTGAAGCTCGGATGTTCTGTGATATCTTCACCCCACAAAAAGAACCATTCGCAGGTGACCCAAGATATGTGCTGAAGAAAAACCTGGAAGAGGCAGAAAAGATGGGCTATACCTACTATACCGGGCCGGAACTGGAATACTTTTATTTCAAGGATAACAAAGGAACCGAGCCTTTAGATGCCGGCGGATATTTTGACATGGACCCTCATGATGCTGCTAATGACCTACGTCGGGACACCATTCTGGCTCTTGAGGAGATGGGTATCGCTATTGACAAGTCACATCACGAGGTTGCTACCAGTCAACATGAGATTGATATGCGCTACTCCGATGCCCTGACCATGGCGGACAATGTGATGACTTATCGCCTGGTTGTCAAAGAAATAGCGTTACAACATGGGGTTTACGCAACTTTTATGCCTAAACCCACCTTTGGAATTAATGGTAGTGGCATGCATGTACACCAATCATTATTTAAAGGTGACAAAAACGCATTCTTTGATCCCAAGGGTAAGTACTATTTATCAAAAGTTGGCTTAAGTTTTCTTGCCGGGCTTCTAAAATACGCCCCCGAAATTACTGCGGTTACCAGTCAGTGGGTTAATTCATACAAGCGATTAGTACCGGGCTGGGAGGCTCCAGTTTATCTTTCCTGGGCACAGCGTAACCGTTCCGACCTTATCCGCCTGCCGGTATACAAGATTGGCAAGGAGAAGGAGACAAGGTTCGAGCTTCGCTCTCCTGATCCGGCGTGTAATCCTTACCTCTGTTTCAGTGTAATGCTGGCAGCCGGCTTAGCGGGAGTTAAGGAGGGTTTGGAACCACCGCCACCTGTAGAAGAAAATGTCTATCATATGACAACAGAAGAAAGATGGAGGAGAGGTATAGGCGAGTTACCAGGCAGCCTTTTAGAGGCGATCCACCTCGTCGAAAATTCCAAACTCGTTCGAAAGGCCCTCGGCGACCACGTCTTTAACGCTTTTATTGAAAATAAGAAGATCGAATGGGATCGCTATCGTATCCATGTTACTGATTACGAGCTTGAAAGATACCTATCCATACTGTAAAGGTTAAACAATCTATTTCAGTAGAAGATAAGCAATAGCCGGTTGAATTGGGAGAAAGAGAATATAGTGGCTGAAAACATTCAGTTAAGTAAAGACCTTGGATTTCTCCGTATCGGAGCAGCACTCCCTGCACTTCGCTTAGCTGATATTGATTCTAATGTTGAAGCCATTATTAAAACTATGAGAAGAGCAAATGAGCAGGGTGTGCAGGTACTAGCTTTTCCCGAGATGTCATTAACCGGCTATACACTAGGCGACCTTGTTCAGCATCAAGTGCTGCTATCGAAAGCACAAAGAGGTCTGAGACAGGTACTAAAAGAGAGTACCGTAAGTGACGCCATGTTAACGGTAGTCGGGATGCCACTAACTATTGAGCAGAAAATCTATAACTGTGCCGTAGCACTAAACTCTGGTCAAATACTCGGGGTTATACCCAAAACTTCTCTACCCAACTATAAAGAGTTTTATGAAGACCGTTGGTTTTCTCCCGGTGAGGATAGGCAGTCCGATATCATCGAATTGGCTGGACAGAAAGTCCCATTTGGCACTGATATTCTTTTTAACCTGCAGGGAATAGACCATGGTATTATTGGTATTGAAATTTGTGAAGACCTATGGGTGCCGCTATCTCCTCATGAATTCCAGGCCATTGCCGGTGCAACAGTACTGGTAAATCTCTCCACAAGCAATGAGATACTGGGCAAGGCAGACTGGCGCCGGATAATGGTCTCTTCTGAGTCAGGCAGGTGTATTGCTGCTTACTGTTATGTATCGTCTGGTATCGGAGAGTCATCGAATGATTTGGTATATAGCGGGCATGCTCTCATTGCCGAAAATGGGACAATTCTTCGGGAATCGAAGCGACTATCACTAGACCCTCAGCTTATAGTCTCCGATATTGACCTTGAACGGCTGGCAAATGACCGCCGTGTTATAACCAGTTATCGCGATATGGCTACGCAGGCGAAATCCTATCGGATTGTTGTAACTGAAGTTAGTGACCCTCAACCTGATAGGTTAGAGCGGATGCTTGACTCTCATCCCTTTGTACCAGGAGACCCAAACAGAAGGGCTGAGAGGTGCCGGGAGATTTTCTCTATACAGGTAGCGGCACTCGCCCAGAAATTGATGGGTGCCAAGAAAAGCCAACTGGTACTCGGAGTTTCCGGAGGGCTTGATTCAACGCTGGCACTCTTGGTTGCCGTGAAAACAATGGATTTCCTCAAGCTACTACGAACTAATGTTCATGCCTTTACCCTTCCCGGTTTTGGTACTACCTCAAGAACCAGAACTAATGCTACAAAACTCTGCCAGGCATTAGGAGTGAGTTTTCATAGAGTGAATATAACGAGAACCTGCAAGTTACATTTGAAAGACCTCGAACATAATGGTCAGGAAGATGTGACCTTCGAGAATATTCAAGCTCGCTACCGCACAGAATTTCTCTTCAATAAAGCTAACCAGATTGATGGAATCGATCTGGGAACAGGTGACCTTACGGAGATTGCTTTAGGCTGGTGTACATTTGCAGGAGACCATATCTCTCACTACCACATCAATACCTCGGTACCCAAGACCCTAGTCCGTTTTTTGGTGCAGTGGGTTGCTGATGAGGAGTTAAATAGCTCATCTGTTCAGAAGATTCTATACGATATCCTTAGAACACCAATATCTCCAGAGCTACAGAGTCCAAAGAAAGGTGAGATTCAACAAAAGAGCGAAGAGGTTATCGGACCGGTTGAGCTTGCCGATTTCTACCTGTATCCTTTCATCCGCTTCGGTATGAGACCGGGTAAGATCCTTTATCTGGCTAACGAAGTACGAAAGCAAGGACTCTTTGAAGGTCGATATAATCTTGACGATTTACACCATTGGCTTAAAAGTTTCCTGGAGAGATTCTTCGCCAACCAGTTCAAGAGAACCTGCTTACCAGAAGGACCAAAGGTTGGTTCAGTAAGCCTATCGCCTCGGGGCGACTGGAGAATGCCGTCGGATGCTGAGGCAAAAATCTGGCTTGAAGACTTGGAGGCAATGTACTTGAGGCTTTGCGAGGAGTAAAAGCTTAAGGATAATATGAGTAAAAAGGCATTTCTGGTTATGGCTGATGGCTCAACCCACGAGGGTTACTACTTTGGTGCTGAGGTTGACGCTTATGGTGAGGTAGTATTCTGTACCAGCATGGTTGGCTACCAAGAGATGTTAACCGACCCTTCCTATGCCGGACAGATCCTGGTACCCACGTATCCTATTATCGGCAATTATGGCATAAATGAACATGACTTTGAATCGGCCAAGATACGGGTTCGTGGGTTTGTTGTTAGGGAACAATGTCTTGAGCCCAGTCACTATATGAGCCAGAAGACTATTCACCAATATCTAACTGAAAGCGGCGTCCCTGGAATATATGGCGTCGATACCCGGGCAATAACCCGCCGGCTACGCTCGGCTGGGGTGATGATGGGAATGATAACCGGCGATAAGACGCCGCAGCAGGCTCTGGAAAAATTACAAAAAATGCCGAGTTATGGTTCCATTGATTTTGTCAAACAGGTAACCACCCTGACTCCTTACCAGTGGCAACCGGAAGGCTTAGCACCAAGATACCGTATAGTTGCTCTGGACTGTGGCTTGAAGTATAACATCCTGCGTATTTTGAATCATCTGGGATGTAGTGTAACCGCCGTTCCCTGCACTATGTCTGCCAGAGAAATTTTCGCTTTAAAGCCAGATGGCATTCTCCTTTCTCCAGGTCCGGGTGACCCAGCATTACTGGATTACATCGTTGTGACAATCAAGCAACTCATTGGGAAGAAACCAATCATGGGCATCTGCCTAGGCAATCAGCTTATCGCTCGAGCCTTTGGAGCTAAGACATTCAAGTTGAAGTTTGGTCACCGTGGCGGTAACCACCCCGTCCGTGAGTTAGCCACTGGAAGAATCCATATCACAGCGCAAAACCACGGTTATGCCGTTGACCCTGATACTCTCAGAGACGGCTTGGAGGTTACCCATATCAACCTTAACGATGGCACAGTGGAAGGCTTAAAGCATAAAGAGTTACCCATCTTTGCCATCCAGTATCATTCGGAAGCTTCTCCCGGTCCCTGGGATAATACCTATCTCTTTGACAGGTTCCTAGATATGGTGAGGGAATTTAAATAAGAAATTTGAGGAATTTATGTCTAAACCCTCTAAAGTCTTAATCATCGGTTCAGGACCAATTGTTATCGGGCAGGCTGCAGAGTTCGACTACGCCGGTACCCAAGCATGCAAGGCTATGCGGGAGGAGGGGATAATCTCAGTATTGGTGAACTCTAATCCAGCGACTATTATGACCGACCCGGGCATTGCCGATATCGTCTATGTTGAACCGCTCACGGTTGAAATACTCACCCTTATTATAGAGCAAGAACACCCTGATGGACTGCTGCCCACACTCGGTGGTCAGACAGGCCTTACCCTGGCTCATGAACTGGCTGAAGCAGGGGTACTGGATAAATACAGTATAAGGTCGCTGGGGACACCAGTTCAGACAATAAGAAATGCCTCTAACCGGGAGTTATTCAAGAAACTCCTACTCAGTATTGGAGAGCCGGTGCTGGAGAGTGCCAGTGCCACGACTCTGAACGAGGCAAAAAAAGCCGCCAGAGAAATAGGCCTACCGTTGATAATCCGCCCTTCTTTTACTCTAGGGGGTACCGGTGGAGGCGCAGCTTATACCTGGGAGGAACTTGAATCAGTTGTGACTAACGGCCTAGCGGTCAGTCCAATCCATCTGGTGCTGCTGGAACGCTGGGTGGGTGGCTGGAAAGAAATAGAGTATGAAGTGATGCGGGATTCTGCAGACAACTGTATTACGGTCTGTAATATGGAAAACTTCGACCCGATGGGCGTGCATACTGGCGATAGCATCGTTGTCGCTCCCAGCCAGACACTAACCAACAAAGAATATCAGATGCTGAGAACAGCTAGTCTTAAAATAATCCGAGCTCTGGGCGTTGAAGGTGGTTGTAATATACAATTTGCCCTTGATCCCGCTAGTGACAAGTACTATGTGATTGAGGTCAATCCTCGGGTAAGCCGGAGTTCAGCCCTAGCCAGTAAAGCGACCGGCTATCCAATTGCCCGTGTTGCGGCTAAGATAGCAATAGGTAAGAAACTAGATGAAATCCCCAACCAGATAACTGGAAAAACAATGGCCTCCTTTGAGCCGGCACTGGACTACGTGGTGGTTAAGATACCACACTGGCCATTTGAAAAGTTTGCTTCCAGTAGCCGCATAATTGGCACCCAAATGAAAGCTACCGGTGAAGTGATGGCTATTGACCGGAGTTTTGAAGCTGCCCTTCAGAAAGCAGTGCGCTCCCTGGAGTCTGCTAGGAGATCGCTCATCTGGGAAGACCCGAAATGGAAACGGGCAAACGATATCAATTCCTATCCCCTGGAGCCTAATGACTTGAGACTGTGGGCGATAATGGCTGCCTTAAGAAGAGGGGTAACTCCTGAGGCTATCTCTGAACGGACCAAGATTGATAAATGGTTTATTACCAAGCTCCGAAATATCGTTGATATGGAACGAACACTTGTCTCTCAACCTCTCACCTCGGAACTCCTATGGCAGGCAAAACGGCTTGGCTTTTCCGATGAACAAATAGGAACAATAACATATAGGCTTTCCGGGGAAGTAAGGGAGTTACGTTGCAGCTGGAATATCCAGCCTGTTTACAAGATTGTTGACACCTGTGCTGCCGAATTTGACGCCAGCACACCCTATTACTATAGCACCTACGAGCAGGAAAACGAGACAAAGCCCAACGATAAGAAAAAAGCCATTGTTATTGGCAGTGGCCCGATTCGCATCGGCCAGGGGATAGAGTTCGATTATTGCTGTGTCCATGCAACTTTTGCTCTGCGGGATGAGGGATACGAGACGATTATGATTAACTGTAATCCAGAAACAGTCTCAACCGACTATGACACATCAGATAAGCTGTACTTCGAGCCTCTGACTGTGGAGGATGTTGTCAGCATATACCAAGTTGAGAAGCCTATTGGTATCATTGTCCAGTTTGGTGGTCAGACCCCGCTTAATATTGCAGCAGAACTTGAGAAAGCCGGTGTGAATATATTAGGTACATCGGTAAATTCAATAGATATCGCCTCTGACCGGGGACGATTCAGACAGATGATGAAGAAGTATGGTATCCCAATGCCAGAATCAGATACCGCCAGGAGTCTCGATGAAGCATTAGTTGCTGCAAACCGTATCGGCTACCCGTTAATAGTCCGTCCATCTTATGTCCTAGGTGGACGGGGCATGGAAATTATCCATGATGAGGAAGAATTAAAACGATATGTGAGTGCTGCCATTATGGTGACTCCTGATCGACCTATTCTCATTGAACACTACCTAGAAAATGCAATTGAAACCGAGGCCGACGCTCTAGCTGACGGAGAAGATGTCTTCATTCCAGCCATTATGGAACATATCGAATATGCTGGAGTTCACTCTGGTGACGCTGCCTGTGTCATCCCGCCAGTAAGCCTACCCCAAAAGCACATTGACACTATAGAAGAATATACCCGACGTATTGCCAACGAACTACAAGTAGTCGGTGTCATGAACATACAATATGCCATCTGCCAGAATGTTGTTTATGTATTGGAAGCAAATCCACGTGCCTCACGGACTGTTCCACTGGTCTCCAAGGTTTGTGGTATTCCCATGGCTAGATTAGCCACGCAGTTGATAATGGGCAAGAAAATCAAGGACTTAAACTTGAGGAAACAATACATACCATATTTTGGCGTGAAAGAATCAGTCTTTCCCTTTAATATGTTTCCCGAAGTTGACCCGTTGCTCAGGCCAGAAATGCAGTCTACCGGTGAAGTACTCGGTATTGCTAATTCCTTTGGCTTAGCTTTCTGGAAGGCACAGGAAGCGATAGCACCTCTCCCAACCAAAGGAACGGTACTCATCACTGTTGCTGAGCGAGACCGTCCGGCAGCTGGTGACGTGGCTAGACGATTTGCTACCCTTGGATTCAAGATCAAGGCTACTTCTGGTACACAGGCGTTTTTAGCGAGTCAGGGCATATCTTCTGAACCTATACTTAAAGAGCACGAGGGCCGCCCCAATATCACTGATGCCATCAAGAATAATGAGATTCAGTTGGTAATCAATACGCCATCAGGAAAACTAAGCAAGTTTGATGATTCATATATCCGTAAAGCAGCCATAAAGTACAGGGTACCTTATATCACCACTATAACTGCCGCCATGGCAGCAGTCAAAAGTATATCCGCTTACTGCGGAGGAAAAACAGGAGTCAAATCTCTGCAGAGCTACCATGCGGATATAATATAAGCTCGAAAGATTGTTTACTTTCTTTTAGAAGGTTACTCACTGCATTTTTAGAAAATCTGGCAAAGTCCGCGTACTATTCAGGTTTTATAAAAGGCGTGGTATAATTGCTGAAAAGTTAATCTACAGGGATAGAAAGGCCTATTATGGAACAAGTTGTCGGCTCGGATGCAGAAAATAAGCTAATATCTATCCTTAAAATCCTTAGCGAAACCTCGGAACCTCTTGGCTCAATCACTATCGCCCGAAAGCTCGAAAGCGAAGGGATATTTCTAAGCGAAAGAGCTGTTAGATATCACTTAAGGATAGCCGACGAACGTGGTTTCACTCAACCAATGGGTCGTGATGGCAGACTAATTACCCCGGCGGGACAGCAAGAAGTTAAAGATGCTCTAGCACCACAACATCTTGGTTTTGTAAGAGAAAAACTAGAGATGTTGGCTTACCAGACTACTTTTGATCCTGAAAAACGTACCGGTCAGTTATCAATAAATGTATCACTGATTAATAAAGACCAGTTTAAAAAAGCAATATCAGCAATGAAGGATGTATTCAAGGCTGGGATTTGTGTCAGTGATATGGTGGCTGTCGCCTCAGAAGGAGAACGACTCGGTTCAGTTATTATACCGGGGGGGAAGATTGGATTAGCTACTGTCTGTAGTGTTGTTATTAATGGTGTGCTTCTAAAAGCTGGAGTCCCTACAGAATTCAGATTTGGGGGGGTACTCGAAGTGCGAAACTTCAAGCCAAGACGCTTTGTTGCAATCATCGATTATGCTGGTACTTCACTCGACCCCTCTGAACAGTTTATCCGTGCTAGAATGACGAGCGTCCGTGAAGCATCCAAAGCAGGGAATGGTAAAATTTTGGGTGTTTTTCGTACTATTCCAGCACCAGCGAGAGGAGTTATCGAAGAGAAGATAGCTACACTTAAAAGAGCCGGCATTGATGGAGTATACGCTCTGGGTAATACTAGCGAGCCACTTTGCCAGATTCCGGTAGCTTTGAATCGGTTTGGTGTTGTTCAACTCGGAGGTCTCAATCCCGTGGCAGCAGCTGTTGAATCTGGTATCGAGATTGAAAACATAGCTGAGAGTGGACTCATTGATTATCAGCAGTTAGTCAGTGTTTGGCAACTGTAGCATTGATATCTAATAAGTCATTATCCATCGGAATAAATATATGATTGTTACCAGATAACGTCAGAGTCGTCATTGTCAGCCATAACCTAACAAAAGATAACAAAGTGACATTAATAAAATTATCTTTTGGTTATAACCAGGAAAGAATCATAGGCAGTACAAAATAGTTCGTAAATTGCCGTTCAATTCAGTAAAGAGACATAAATGTGATAGATATAACCCGTGAAACGCTGTGAAATACAGGGAATATGACGGAGTAACAGGATTTTAAACCAAATTTATTAGTGGTGTGAATTTATACGCTGATTATTACATGTATTCTCAATGATTTACGCTTGTCATAGAAACGACAGCATCACGCCTGCGTGGTATATAATAATATTAACCTTTCCACCATCCCGTCCCTTACCCTGCCTCCACGCATGACTATATGTATCATACTATGATACTTTTGCTTCAAAAATGCGCATTTCCCTGTAATTCCAACGCATTTCAACGCTATTTTAGTGGACTTTCAACGCCATAAAAGAGACTCTATAGTTAAAATTTATCGCACAATATATGTTTTTAGTTCAATCGATTCACGAAATTCGGCAATTATTTTTCCAGATATGTCTTCAGCAATTAAAACAAAGGGAACGTTTGGAAGACTAACATCTGATTCATCATAATGGATTTGGGCAGCTATCCACTTGTTACTCATTCGTAAGAAGGCACATCGAGTAGAAGTACTAATAGTTCTGATGCTTCAGTTTCTGCATATATCCGGTGTTCGTTTATTAGGGAAATTCTAACTAGATAGTCTTATTATATTCATATTTGGGTTTAGATACTTCTTTCTTGCCCGGTGCGCCCAATCCAAGATGGTAAATAGTTATCCCCTTACTTTGTGTATTCACAAAGGTAAGTCGTAGTAGAACTAAATGTATTCCTCCATACGATCCTATATATTGCACCTCGCGAACTTTTAGATATATTCCTTCGTCAATTTTTTTTATTGGAATGTTCAATGTATTTTCATTGTTTGTCTTTACGAACTCGCCATCTCGTTTCTTTGCCAGCAGTTCGACGGCGGATTTTAAGCTGTCATCCGTCACTGCAAGGTAAGTCTCTGTGGTTCCAAAACTGGCATGTCCCAGAAGTTGCTGTACAGCCCGTATATTTCCACCCATATCAAGCAAATCAGTTGCAAACTTATGACGCATGCTGTGCGTGTGAATTGACGGAATGCCAGCTTTATTTGCCCAATATCTTAACTTCATCGAAATAGTCTTGCTTGAAAGGTTAAAAATGCTGTCATCAGGCTTTTTGCCGGCGACAAATAAAGCTAATTTTTCTCTTATATAAGGATTAAGGGGAATAACCCGGTCTTGTTCTCCTTTACCTTTTCTCACTCTCAAACAAGGTCTCTCGCCATCCAGTTGCAGATCTCCAACCTTCAGATGATTTTTAGATAATTCCTCGCGACGCAATCCAGTGTGATAAGCTGTTTCAACAAGCAGAATGTCCCTCTCAGCTTTTTTCTTGTGCGTCTTTCTATCTCCAATAGCCTTTAATAGCTTCTCAAACGATTCATCAAAGACTTTTTGAGGAACCTATTTAGGTACCCTGATTTTAAATGGGATTTCTTCTCCATTGTACCACTTGAAAAATGTACTGAACACGAAGTAATAGCGAGATCGAGTTCTAGCAGCAAGTCCAGAATAACTAGAGAAGAATTTTGTGAAAAGGTCTATTGTAGGAGGGTA
>CAYOHA010000030.1:0-16538 GCA_964403625.1 uncultured Dehalococcoidales bacterium
CATTTTCCCGATGTCCGTTACAGCAAGGTCAAACTGCTTTACCGTTACACCTCTCTGGGCTAAAGCTTCGACAAGATATTCGACCATCTTGCGAGTACTGCCATGCATTGAGATATAGGGTAATACTACGATATTTTTAGGCTCATCGAATACCCAGCTATGATACGCTTTTATAATGAACTCCGGCTTATCATACATTGGTCCGTGACTTGGGGCGATGATATCTATGGCGTAGTCCTTAATTTTTTCAAGGTTCTTTTGAATAATGGTTCGGAAGGGCATCATGATTTCTGAATAATACCTCTTGGCAGCCTCGTAAACCTGCCCTTCATCTCTTACATAGAGGTCAGTTGTCGCCAGATGGGAACCGAATAAATCACAGGAGAAAAGTGTTTTTTCTTCTTTTAAGTAGGTAACCATTGTCTCTGGCCAGTGAACCCAGGGAACATGGACAAACTCAAGGGTCCTATCCCCCAGCGAAATGGTCTCTTTATCTTTGACTGTGATGAATTTTTCTTCAGGAATCAGGAGTAGGTCAATAAGCATATCCTTGCACTTGGGAGTGCATACTACTTTAGCTTTTGGGTATCTCTCCAGCACCCTGGGGATAGCTCCGGAGTGGTCTTGCTCGGCGTGGTGGGCAATAACATAGTCTATATTTGTTACTCCAAGTTCAGACAGGTGGTCTATTAAAACTTCCTGCATAGGAGGATCTACACTGTCGATTAAGGCTATCTTTTCACTCCCTTTAATTAAGTATGAGTTGTAACTTGTACCATCGGGAAGCGGTATCAATGAGTCAAATAATCGTCGGTCCCAATCGATCGCTCCCACGCAATATATCCCCGGTTTTATCTCTCTTGGTTTCATCTTATTTCACCTCTTTGAATTCATCTTTACTGGCTCCACAGATGGGACAGACCCAATCATCAGGTAAATCCTTGAAAGCCGTCCCTGGTGGTATCTTGTTATCGGGGTCTCCTGCTTCTGGGTCATAGACATAACCGCAAATAGTACACTCGTATTTTGCCATTTTCGGTTTTTCCTCCTTTTTCTCCACAATATAGCTGGGGGCTGTCTTTGGTGTGGTGCCACGTTTTACCTCGTGATAATAAGCATAGGTCATGGGTTCGCCTGTTCTGAGGACTTCTGCTCCTACGAGTTCCCCGATAAAGATAGTATGAGTTCCTACGTCTATTTCATTAATAACATTGGCTTCAAGATATGCCAGGGTATTATCAGTAACTATTGGGGCACCGGTCTCTCCTGTCTTGTAGTTAATACCCTCGAGTTTATCCATATCCCTGCCTGATTTGAAGCCGAAGTGACCGATAAAAGAGAGAGGAGTATCTTGAGATAATACAGACGCTACAAATACCCGACTCTCTTTTATGTACTCATGAGTGAGATTGTTTTTATTGATGCTGACTGCCAGAGTAGGCGGTTCCGAAGTTATCTGAAATACAGTATTGGCGATTTGCCCATTTAACCTCTCTCCTTTTTTTGAGCATACAACGTAGAGACCATAACCCAATGTGTATAAAGCCTTAAGATTCATATTCCCACCTCCTTTAAATATTGTTTTCTATTTTACTGCTCATGAATTCGGGCATTTCACTTGGTTACCTAACCTCCGTCTAGAGATGGATGCTCTTTATAGACAAACCACCCTGTTGGGTCTTTGAGGTATTCGTAATAGTCCAGCAGGACCATATGGTGTTCCTTTTCTTCGGCAGCCACGGTCTCATAGAAGTCTTTCTCAGTATCATAGGTAGCCTTTTCGCTTCGGTTCTTGTAGAAATCAAAGGTCTTATTTTCCATATCCATAGCTTTCTGAACAGCATCAAGCTCAGTAGTGATGTGTTTTAATTCAGAGATCTTCTGATCGGTTGCCCTAGCGAATATGGTTCGGAGTCTTTGACCACCATCGGGTTGAAAATCGGTCTTTGGCCAGTCTTGTTTACTTCTTATAGCGTCATATATTGCCTCGAACTTCCGGAGGTGGTAGTCTTCTTCGTCAGCTAGCGTCTGTAGTAGCTTCCTGCCAAGCTCATTGCTACTTTTCCGACTGGCTTTGAGATAGAATTCCTTACCATCAATTTCCATTTGGATAGCAGTTTGAAGAGCCTCTAGAGTTTTACTCTGTTCTGATTCCATAGCAAATATCTCCTTTTAAAGAGGTCATCTAAAGTAGAGTGTACAGAATATTAACCTTGAGTTATTTTCTTGTCAAGCCATTTTAAGGCTATTTTTAAGAAGACAGTAAGATACCTTTAATGCTTATGGTTACTTCGTTGAAGGGGATATTTTTACCACTTAGTTTTATCGCCTGCTTAACCATATGCACTAATCCAGAACAGCAGGGCACCTCCATATGCACAACGGTTAGACTTTTTATTGATGAACTTCGTAAGATATCGGTTAGCTTCTTCAAGTGTACCTGAAAGTCATCCAGTTTGGGGCAGGCTACCAGCAAGCTGTGGTCTTTCAAAAAGTCCTGATGGAAGCCGGCATAAGCAAAGGGAACGCAGTCTGCTGCCAGTACTAAATCAGTTCCCTGAAGAAAAGGTGCTATCGAGGAGACAAGGGAAAGCTGGACTGGCCAGTGCCTGAGCATTGATGGCTGTACTACAGCTTCTTTGTGGGCAGACTCTTCGGATTTCTGCCTGTCAAACTGGGTGACTGTAGCTGATGAACAACCACAGGGAAGGTCTTCATCATTATGTATATGTTCTTCGAGATGGATTTTTGCTGCTTCTTCATCGAATTCAAGTGCTTCTCTTTCCTCAATATTGATGGCTCCCTGGGGACACTCCCCAAGGCAGGCACCGAGACCATCACAGTAGGTTTCGCTGATGAGTCTTGCCTTGCCATCAATTATCTTAAGAGCACCCTCAGCGCAGGCAGGTACGCAGGCACCGCAACCATTGCACTTTTCTTCATCGATTCTTATGATGTTCCTTATAGTTTTCGTCGTCATTGTTCACCTTTTTTATGGTTCCAGTTGGATATTTTCTATTGACTAATCGTTTTTAGCTCTTTCCACCTTTCTTCTCCCAGGCATTGACGAGCGGAAGAGCACCAGTCGACACAGGAAGGTACTTTCTCACGGTAGACTATCTCGCCACACTTCTGGCACTTCACTCTCATTTCATCAGAGAAAATTTCTACTTCAACGCCACAGTTTGGACATTTATGCAGTGATACTCTTAGATTCCTTAAATCCTGTCCAGGACATTTGCTAGCCATCTAATACCTCCTTTATTGCTATCTATATCTTCTGAAAATAATGATATACTTTATTGGCGGTTTTAAATATGATTTGGGTCATAAAACAATGGTTAAGAATTATTATGAGAAGAGAGGTAGACTAGGTTAGTAGAGTGGTCTTGGCACATCTAAATCTGTGGTGGGCCTTCACTCAACAGTCTGAGCTTCTCTTTATCGAGGATAATTATTTTACCGCGAGTGGAACGAATAATACCTCTTTCCTTCAACTGACTCATAATTCGAATCGTTGTTTCGGTTGCTGTGCCTGCCATATCAGCTATTTCCTGTCGGGTAAAAGGAAGAGTCAAGCCCAGTTTAGAGGAGAGCATAAAAAGTACACTGGCGAGGCGCTGCTCGACTCTCTCACCAGCGAAATCTCTAAGACGACTCTGTGCCTCTCTGAGTCGACCTCCAAGGACATTGATTATTTTCAGGGCTATCTGAGGGCGGTTGGCAAGGAAGGTAAGTAAGTCTTCTCTTTTTATAGCTATTAATCTGGTTTCAGTAATGGCCTGGGCTGAGGCGGGGTAGGGTTTATTCTCAAATACAGCAACCTCACCAAACATCTCGCCAGTATTAAAAAAAGCGATGATAAATTCCTTCCCTGAAGAAGAATGTTTGATCACCTTTACTCTTCCTTCAGCAATGATATAGAACCAGTTGGCAGTATCTCCATCCCAAAAGATAAATTCATTTGACATAAAGTTACGTTCAATAGTTAGGTTAGCAAGTTCTCCGAGTTCATCATCATTTAAGCTGTAAAAAATGGGAGAGTGTTTTAGAATTAGGGCTCTCTTACTCTGCGGCAACTAACAATCTTCCTTTCATAACATAACACCATAGTTCAATTATAACATAGTAGATTTTGAGTTGATATCAATTCTAAATCTATATAGTTTAAGCCTCCATCAGCACATTGCCTTGACAATCAAGTCTTGGCTTCATTAGACTGATAATTAGAAACGGTTGATGGGTAACCAGAACGAAAAGTAATACTTGGAATAAATCCCCTCTCTGTTAAGATTAAAAATCATCTTCATGGATGCATTTCGTAGGCTTGGTACTAATACTTTGATTGGTATTGTTATGGCCTTTAACGCAGAGAATCGGCCATAAAGTCAGGTTGATCATTAAGTAGAATGGGTGGTAAATATTCAATATGAGTAATAAGAATTTGATACCTCCTGGATTAATTTATCTAGCTGATAACATTACTTCCAAGCATAATATATTAGGCGTTTCAAAAGGCGAAGGCGTAAGGTGGGCAAAAGATTTGAAGTTCTCCGAACAGACGGAGACTATTTTATTTGCTGGATGTGGGTATCAGTTTTCCAGTGAGCTTGAAACGCTGATGACACTGATAAGGAAAATAGATAAAAGCATTATCAGCACTGAAATGACAATGAACCTTGCCAGTTTTCAGAAGAAGCTTGGTTTTGATGCCGGAGGGATATA
This sequence comes from uncultured Dehalococcoidales bacterium, assembly GCA_964403625.1. Taxonomy (GTDB): domain Bacteria; phylum Chloroflexota; class Dehalococcoidia; order Dehalococcoidales; family UBA2162; genus CAYOHA01. The sequence goes on from CAYOHA010000030.1 coordinate 4,726, forward strand.
CCGCAGAATAATGACGAGGGGAAGTAATAATGACGCTCGACCGCTATTGAGTGCAGTCAAGGTACTAAATAGTCTTGGTATAAGATTTGGTTATCTTGCAGAAGATGAGCCATGCTGTGGGGGACTGCTGTACTATATTGGAATGCAGAAAGAATTTACCGTTCATGCTCAGGAGGTATATAGCAGTCTGAAATCAAAAGGCGTGAAACGGATTATTAGCATCGTTCCTTCCTGTACTTACACTCTTCGCAATCTGATTCCCAGTAGTACTGGTGAAGACGGTTTAGAAGTCAATCATTTCTGCGAGATAGTTGCCGAAAACATTTCGTCCTTCAAATTGCGTTTTCCCAAGAAAGTGAAGGTTACATATCATGACCCGTGTCAATTAGCCCGAAGTCTTGGCTTGGTTGAACAACCACGCCAGATTTTAAGAGCTATCAAGGATATTGAGTTTATTGAAGTTGGGTGGACAAAAGGAGAATGGGCGACCTGTTGCGGTGGTGGTGGAGGATTTGAGGCTGTCTTCCCAGAGTTAAGTCATATACTGGCGGTGAATCGTGCGAGGGAACTAATTGAGACGGGTGCTGAGATAATAGTAACTCACTGTCCCGGGTGTATTATGCAGTTAAAGGTTGGGCTCAAGGAACTAAAGGTGAATGATGTAGAGGTCCTTGATCTAGCTGAAATTTTGGCTATGGCTATGGAGAAATAAGGAAATGTCTGTTTTTACTGATTACAAAAAGGAATTAATGGCCGCTGCTCATAATGAGCGGATAAGGCTGGCATTGTCCAGGGGAATTGCCAGCTACCGGTCAAATGTAAACAATGCCTTAAGCAAGTTTCCTCACACTATTAAGATGGCGGAAGAAGTTAGGGAGATAAAGGTTAAGGCTATTGGTGAGATGGAAAAGTTTGCCCGCCAAGCATGTGAAGCTATCGAGTTGAATAAGGGGAAAGCCTATATTGCCAGAACTGCTGAGGAAGCCTTGAAAATCATTGAGAATCTGGTAGGGAAAGGTAAACTAATCGTCAAGGGAAAAAGTATGACCAGTGAAGAGATTAGGTTGCGGGAGCACCTTGAAGAACTGGGTAATGAAGTATATGAGACCGATTTAGGTGAGTTTATTATTCAAAAACTCAACTCCCGGCCGATGCATATTCTTTCACCGGCAATCCATGTACCCAAGGAAGATGTCGCCAAGCTTTTTTCAAAAATTACCGGAGAGGAACTGCCATCAGATAATATTGAAAGGATGGTTGCTACTGCCAGAAAACTCCTCAGGGAAAAATTTTTCCAGGCAGATATTGGTATGAGTGGAGCCAATGTGGTGGCAGCTGATACCGGAACATTGTTCCTTATTGAGAACGAGGGGAATATTAACCTGGCTACTGGTGCTCCTCCTGTCTATATCGCGCTAGTCGGTATGGAGAAGTTAGTCCCAACTCTGGGCGATGCTTATAAGGTTGCTGAGGTAACCTGGAGGTACGCTAATTATACTGTTCCTTCCTATGTAAGCCTGATCTCCGGTCCAAGTAAGACCGGCGATATTGAAAAGGTGATTACCTATGGTGCGCACGGACCAAGAGAGTTTCATGTTATCTTTTTGGATGATGGACGAATCGAGCTGGCTAAAAATCCTGTGTTACGTCAGGCATTATATTGCTTGAGATGCGGTGGCTGTCTCTATGAATGTCCTGTCTTTGCCGTAACGGCGGGTAATTTCGGTGATAAGTATTTTGCCGGCGTCGGGGCTGTCTGGGCAGCGATGATTAGCCAAAACATTGAAAAGGCGGCTTCCATTGCTTACACCTGTTTGATGTGCGGGCGGTGCAAGGTGAGGTGTCCGGTACAGATAAATACACCGGAAATGATGGTTGAATTAAGAAGAACAATAACCGAGGGCGATAAGTAATAAAAGGATGAGAAGTTTGGACTGCCTTAAAATTACTGAAACTGTATCTCGTCTATTCCAGGAGGCTTGTGTCTACCTTCCTGAAGATATACTTTCAGCTGTCAGGAAAGCCAGAGAGAATGAAGAATCTACAGTAGCCAGAAATGTACTGGATAAAATACTTGAAAATGCTGAAATTGCTTCTAAAGAGAATATCCCCTTATGCCAGGATACCGGCACGGCATTAGTTTTCTTAGAACTTGGTCAGGAATTACAGATAACTGAAGGAGACGTATACCAGGCAATAAACGAGGGAGTACGCCAGGCATATGAAAAGGGGTATTTACGTAAGTCTATGGTAAGCCAACCTTTTTCGGTAAGGCTGAACACAAGAGATAATACACCGGCGATTATATATACTGATATAGTTCCTGGCGATAGGCTCAAAATTACAGTGATGCCTAAAGGGGCAGGTGCTGATAATATGACCCGTCTGGCAATGCTACTTCCGGCAGATGGACGTCAGGGGGTGATTGATTTCGTGGTAAGGACTGTGGATGAGGCTGGCAGTAATCCCTGTCCTCCGTTAATTATTGGAGTTGGCATAGGGGGGACAGCAGAAAAAACCTTAATGCTAGCTAAGAAGGCATTATTACGGAAGGTAGGCAAGCCCAGTCAAGATACTGAAATTGCCGGATTGGAAAAGGAGATTCTTAAAAAGATAAACAACCTGGGCATCGGGCCGTTGGGTTATGGTGGCAGGATGACTGCCCTGGCCGTTCATATCGAGGTTTTTCCTGCCCATATTGGCAGTCTGCCTGTAGCTGTTAACCTACAATGTCATAGTGCCCGTCACAAGGAGGAAGTTCTTTAATGGCAACTAGGATTACTCTTCCACTAAATGATAAGACAATTGAAAAACTTAGAGCTGGTGATAGTGTCTTGCTAAACGGTGTCATGTATGTTGCCCGAGATGCTGCTCATAAAAGAATGGTTGAGGCTCTGGATGAGGGTAAACCTTTGCCGTTTGATATTAAGGGACAAACGATATACTATATGGGTCCTACTCCGGCTAAACCGAATAGAGTAATTGGCTCTGCCGGGCCAACTACCAGTGGGCGAATGGACATCTATACAGTTCGCTTGTTAGCTGAAGGGCTAAAAGGGATGGTGGGTAAAGGTCAGCGTTCACCGATGGTAAAAGAAGCTATAAAGAAATACAAAGCAATATATCTTGCTGCTATTGGAGGTATAGGTGCTCTACTCTCCCAATGTATTAAGAAATCGGAAGTAATAGCCTATGAGGAGCTTGGAGCTGAGGCGGTTCGTCGGGTAGAGGTGGCAGATTTTCCTGCCATTGTGATAAATGATATCTATGGTGGAGACTTTTACCTGGAAGGAAAAACTGAATATAGGATAGTAGAGTAGTGAGTCATAGTAACCCTACAAAACAGTTCGATTATATTATCGTTGGAAGCGGTATTGCCGGGCTTTATACTGCCTTGCTGGCTAAGGAACATGGCACTGTGCTCGTGATAACCAAAGGCAGTATCGAAGACTGTAATACCAGACATGCCCAGGGGGGTATTGCTGCTTCAATAGGTAGGGATGATTCTCCAGAACTGCACTACAGAGATACTATAGCGGCTGGAGACGGGTTATGCGATGAAGAAGCGGTACGTATACTAGTAAATGAAGCGCCAGACCGCATTGCTGAACTGGTTCATTTTGGAGTACCCTTTGATACCCTTGATGGAGAAATTACCTTGACCAGAGAGGCAGCCCATAGTGTACCTCGCATTTTACATGCCGGCGGGGATGCTACCGGTGAACATATTGAAGTTACCCTCAGTAATCAAGTACGTTCATCTAAAATCCCGGTGCTCGAGGACTCTCTAGCCACTGAAATTTTAGTGGAAAGGGGAATGGTCAAGGGGATAAAAGTCCTTGATTGCCGTACCGGATCTATCGAGGAGTTTCCCTGTCGTTTCTTGATTTTAGCTACCGGTGGTTCTGGACAGTTGTTTAAGTTTAATACTAACTCCAGCATAGCTACTGGCGATGGCGTAGCTTTAGCCTACAATGCTGGAGCTGAAATATCTGATATGGAATTTTATCAGTTCCACCCCACTGCCCTCCATATGCCTGGAGTAACTCCCTTTCTTATCTCAGAAGCGGTTAGAGGCGAAGGTGGGATATTGCGTAATGTAAAAGGTCTGCGTTTTATGCCTGATTACACTCCAGACGGTGATTTAGCACCCCGGGACATTGTTGCCCGCAGTATATTATACGAAATAGAAAAAACAGGCTCAGATAAGGTTTTTATTGATGTCACCCATCTTCCATCCCGTATGATTACTACCCGGTTTCCTCATATATATCGCTTCTGCCTGGAGCATAACCTAAATATTACCCAAGAATTAATTCCCGTTGCGCCAGCAGCTCATTATATGATTGGTGGAGTGAAAACCAACAGTTGGGGTGAAACGAATATAGCTGGACTGTTTGCTTGTGGTGAGACTGCTTGTACTGCTATTCATGGAGCCAATAGGTTAGCCTCGAATTCACTCCTTGAGGCGGTTGTCTTTAGTGAAAGGATTATCATAAAGACTAGCGAGGGAGTAAACAGTATGGTACCGGCCGCCGGTCAAAAGGGAAAAATCTATCATTTACCCATTCGCAGGCAGTTGTTAAAAGATATACCGGTAGCCAGCCTTTCATCTCTACAATCACTTCACTGGGAAAAAGTTGGGATTTTACGTAATAAGGAAAGCTTGACCCAGGCAGCTAACATCCTTGCTACCTGGCAGGAATCCTTACCAAAACCAGCAGATCGCCCATCTTACGAATTAAATAATCTGATATTGACCGGTCGGTTAGTCACTGAGGCGGCTCTCATCAGAGAGGAGAGTCGGGGGGCGCATTTCAGGTCTGATTTCCCTCTAAGTTTACCTCAGTGGCAGCATCACATTATCTTTAACAAGAGCTAGGGTAACAATAGACATTTTCGTCTACTCCCCTATTTTTCAAAAAAGTCTTCACCTAGGTCTCCAGTATTGGAGTAACCTTTACTTTCCCAAAATCCCCGATAGTTAATATCATCGGATAGTTCAATTTTGGTAATCCACTTTATCCACTTATAGCCCCATTTACTCTCAGCAATGAGTTCAAAGGGGAAACCTCTTTCTGGTGGAATGGTAACTTCATTCATCATATATGCCATAATAATATCATTATCCATTATGTATTCAATGGGAAAGGAAGTCGTATATCCATCATAGGCATGAAATATTATTACCTTGGCTTCTGGCAGGGGCTTTGATTCTTCTATTAGTTCCCTTACCAGTATACCTTCCCAGAGAATTTTTACGCTCCATCCCTCTACACAGTCGAGTGTCACCACTTTTTTATAGTGTTTGTAGGTTTCAATAGCTTCATCATAAGTATAGCTCTTTGGATTCGTAACAAGTCCGGAAATTTCAAGTTTATAGTCTTCAATATCTATGTACTGGGAACCCGCTATAGAATTTTCTCTAAAAGAATTCATTGATGAGAGTTTCTCACCTTCATATTCTTTAATCTCTACAGGTTTGAGTTCATCTGTTTGACCCATATTATTGTCTCCTCCACAACCTATTATAGTTGTTGAAACCAGCAAAGCAACAGTCAGAATTTTAATACCTGTAACCAGTTTTTTCATTACGATAATGCCATACTTTTACATATTTTTATTGAGCTCGCGCACATGCGAACCACTTGTCGACAACTTTTAGAATTCTTTAATCGTAATATGTATCTTTTTTCGTTTGATAGCTATATTTTGAATGGTTTCAATCTGGATTGAGTAGTGCACCTACCACCGGGAACCTTTCCAACATATCCACACCGTGAGGAGCTCTTCCAATGGCTTCGGTAAGGTCGTATCCTGCAAAATGCATAACCTGATGAATACCTCTCCTCCAGTGATAGCTTCGTGAAACATCATATACCTTGCCTTTAAACGCTACATAGGCGGTGCCATTGCTACCGTCATATTTCTTCAACTCTTCCCGCGTGAAAACCTTCATTTTTGAATAACTCATCTGCTATTAACCGAAAGTCACATCAAGCAGCATCATTATGGCAAAACCAAGCATTCCGCCCATCGTGGCTAAATCCGTGTTGCCACCACGCTGGGCTTCTGGGACTACCTCCTCAATCACAACGAATATCATTGCTCCGGCAGCAAAAGCCAGCGAATACGGCAGGATAGGCTGGGCGACAATTACGGCCAAAGCTCCAATAACGCCGGCAACCGGTTCAACAATTGCTGACAGTTGACCATACCAGAAGCTTTTCCTGCGGGACATACCTTCACGACGAAGAGGTATCGAGACAGCCAGCCCCTCTGGAAAATTCTGGATGCCGATGCCTATAGCTAAAGCAATAGCCGCTCCAAGCGAAGCCGTTGAAAAACCAGCAGCCAGTGACCCGAAAGCGACACCGACAGCCAGCCCCTCAGGGATGTTGTGCAGTGTTATAGCGAGAACGAGTAATGTACTTCGTTGCCAGCTTGTCTTGACTCCCTCAGCTTCTCCGATGCTGAAGCCAATATGTAGATGAGGTAGTATCTTATCAATAATCCTTAGGAAGGCTCCACCAAGCAGGAAACCCACAACAGCCGGAACCCATGCTGGGGTGTCCTTACCCTTTGACATCTCGATAGCCGGAGCTAAGAGTGACCAGTAACTGGCAGCAATCATTACTCCACCGGCAAAACCAAGCATCCCATCGAGGACCTTCCGGCTGATGTCTTTAGCCATGAAAACACTAGCTGCCCCAAGAGCCGTCATAGCCCAGGTAAAACACGTTGCCAGCAAAGCCTGTACTACCGGGTGGAGGTTTTGAAAGAAGTGTATCATCCCCTCAACTCAGTTCCCAGGGATATTGCCTTCTGCCTGGGAAAGCCCCAAAAAGCTTCAGACCTTCCTAGGCTTGGTTGTGACTTTATTTACTTCAGAAACTTAGAGACAAAAGGAGAAGTATCACCGCGGCGTAAGAAGTGACCGGAAGGGCCCTCTCCCAGAAATTCTGAGAACCATGACTCGTGCTCTATTTCCTCATTGAGAATCGCCTGTGACAAATCGTAGGTACGGTGGTCCTTGCCTGCGGTAATATTGCAGATGTTAGTGTATCCCCGCACTGCACACCTCTCTGCCTCCACCAGAACAGTTAACATTGTCTTGATATCGCTAGGATCTTTCGGTAAGCTGGCAGGTGGACAGGCTGAACAATTGTGAAAATCTACCATACTCTCCGGCAATTTGCCACCCAGTTCGTAGATGCGTGGGACAAGAGCTTCAAAATGATTCCGGTCTTCAATACGGGCCGTTTCAGCTATTTCCTTTATCGTCTCGCCCTCTAAGCCGATAAGGTTCACTCGCAAAATCGTGTAGTAATAGTATGTGGTGAGTTCGGCAGCCGCATTATTGACGAGTAACTTTAAAAGTTCATCTACATTTATTCCCGATAGTTGTACCATTTCCCGGGCTACTTTAGCCACTTTTATACCTCTTTATTTAGTTATACTTTTAAACGAGTCTCCACAGCTTTCCAGTTGGTATTTTTAAAGAATGCTGCGATATAGTCAGCTCGCTTTAAACCGTAATCAGTGATAAAGGCATGCTCGAAGACATCCATTACCAGAACTAGCCTACCGCCAGCAAGATGACCGATTTCATGTTCATTTATCCACTGGTTGATAAGACTACCGGTCACGTCATCCTGATAGAGTATTGCCCAGCCAATACCGCGCATAGCTCCGGTTGCTCTAAAGTCCTGTTCCCAGGCTTCGTAGCTACCAAAGGCTTCAACTAGATTTTTGGACAGAAATCCTGATTTGTCGATAGGTGTTTTTCCTCCCAGGTTTTCGAAGTAATACTCATGTAGCCGCATGCCATTAAACTCAAAACCAAACCGGCGTTTTAGTTCCGCATATTCAGGATTCGTCGCATCTTTAACTTTACTACTCAATATATCCAGTAGCTTATTGGTATTGGTAACATATCCCTGATAGAGGGTGAAGTGATTTTTAAGTAAGGTTTCACTGAAACCCTCCATTCCGATGAGGTTGCTGAAATCTTTTGCCTTGTAGTTTGTCATTTTATCCTCCTTTTCTAGAGCTGCTCTTAATACATCTCTTAAAAGCTATTATATCAATCGGTGTTTGTCTTTTATAATAGGAGACCAGCGATAACGAAGTCATAAAATGGAAGAAGAAAAGATAACAAAATTATATCATTATGTTTCTGGTTATCCATTCCAGATTAACCAAGTTTGTTTTGTATATTAAAAACTTTCATTTAGTACATTAGTGTATGTTTTTAATAGTCGATAAATGGACGATAGCGATTTCTACATAAAGTATCTGATCTAGTAGATATTTATCGAATCTGACAGGTCCGGTTGTAAAAATACTGTATACATCAGTGGTGACTAACCTTAAATTAAGTGGCTTAAGGCTTTATTGCAAGTACACTAACGATATCATAAATCTTCCCAGAGGTTTATATCACATAATGTTATAGTTTTGTAACTTTTTTCTTTTTATTTTTATGACTTCGTTATTACTAACTCTCTACAATGTTGATAGTTGCCATGTTTTAGGAGAGGTATATGTCCACGTTAGAAACTCGGTCACTAATTTCTGATCATACTCTACGCTTGCGTCAGAGTATGATGGCAGGTACAAACGAGGTTTTAGCTTACTGCCCTAAATGCAAAACGTTTGAAACACTCTGTTTCACCGGTGGGGTGATGGTGCCTACTCGGAAGTTCTATCAGAATAGCAACCAGGTATATCATGACTGCAGTTCAGAAGAACCCTGTCGTTTGTTTCCATATTTCATGAAGAAGGGATAAATATCCTTAATTAGCTCTTACCACTATATAACTATTCGTATTTACTTGAAGCAGAATATAGTGCAATCCTAGTATTTTCGAGAATATTTTAGGAGATGTATGAAAACCAGGATGCGAGTATTAAACATAATTGTGATCGTTCTTGCAGCCATAGCTCTGGCTATGGGTATTGTTTTTATCCAACAGGGTTTTGCCAAGGAAGCCTGGCTGGTTCAAGCAATGAAACAGGAACAGATAGAAATGCCTGACGGATCAGGGGCGATTGTAGACAATGCCAAGTTGGCACAAACTGCCGGTGACTTAGTCAGAGAACACCGTCATAGTATAGCCTCGACTTATGGGGATTTACTTGGAGGGAAAAACTATGATCCTACTGACCCTAAGCAGTTGAGCTATGCGCAGGCTATGAATATTGAGAACTACTTATATCTATCGGTTACCGCTTTCGGTGTTTTCACTGTGGTCAAGGCTGCTGGTGCGTTTATGATAGTAACAGGTCTTGCTCTTTCTATTATTGGGTATGCTTTATGGCGTTTGGCTAAATAGTAGTATGTTAATAATTTATGAAAGAGGGGGAGTATTTCAACTCCCCCTCTTTTTAGTGCGGACTTAATACTCTCTTATTTCAGGTAGATTATGCACCTGGGTCCATAATACGTCCAAGGAACAGTATCGTGCCTGTCTCAATATCTCGAATAAGGAATATAAACGGGCGGTTTATGGTAACTTCTACTGGCTCTCCGGGAAACGCTGTCAGTTTCATGATTACGGCGGTAGCTGCTGCAGCTTCGGTTCCCTCTTCATCCACAGAAACAAATGCTTTATGTATTACTTCTGAAATGAGCAGGTCGCGATTCCCTGTCATACCAGAAAAGTCAGCATTATCGGAAAAGGCGATTGGCATACCCATTGCCGTAAGAGCATCTTTCAGCTTGAAGGAAGTTTCAAACTCGAATTTCGGCATAGTCAGGGCGACTTGTCGATTTTGTAGGGTATCTATAATTGTGTTTACATATTCAACATCAAGGTTCTCTTCAAATGTCTGGAATTGTCCCGATTTTGGAAGAAGAATTACCATTGATAGCTCATTACCGTCATAAGGCAGTTCGACTGCCTGGTATTTGTCGTTTTCAGCATAACCAAACGATTCCGTCTGACTCATCATCGGTACAGTTACTGTTTTGTTGTCAAGCAGGTAGAACGTATCATCGCTAGTAGAATCTTTGTTGAAAGGGTACTGCCAGGCTGCATTGAAGTAAATAGCATTCGTGAGGACAAGCCTGGTGAAAATGTCGATTTCACCCTGAGGTATAAGGTCTTTAATGCGGTCTTCTGTCTGGTCACTGACCCAGTTGTTAATAGTCAAGCGTGAGTTCTCCGGATCGCTGGCAAAGTCCAGGATTCGAAGCCCAGCTCCGTAATTCTCTGCCAGTGTGTCAAGGTATGTCTGGAGAAATTGGTAACCTTTTTGACCCCAGATAGCATTGACAATATTCAATCGAAAACCTTTACTGTCTTTGCCTTTTGCACCTTCCCCGCGCTTATCAAGCTCGATACCTAGACTATTGAATGCGGGGTGCAGCTTGTCCTGAGGGAGTATGAAATTAAGTGTCTCAGCTATCTGTTGTTCTGTCTCACCTCGAGCACCTGCATAGGTCAATGCCAGAGCCAGAGATATGCTGTAGGGAGAACAGAAGAGGTTACCGTTTTCTTTCTTGAGTTCTCGGTACAGATTAAAGGCAAAATCGCTGTTTCCCTCGGCTAACAGTTGAAGATCGGTTTCACTTACCTCCGGTGAAGTCACCTGCGGCTTATTAGATTGTACTATCTCACCGGCTACAGGCTGAGCACACGATGTCAGGCTAAACAACAATGCTAGTGCTAGCACAGATATAAGTACCTTCTTCATTTTATCTACCTCCATCTGACACAAAGATTACTACGGGAATATTCACTAAAACTCCCAACTATATAATAAAACGTTAAATATTAATTTTGGTTAGGGCTTTCTCTAATCGTATTGTGTCTCTCAGTGGGATAGCGATTTTTTCTAGTCATTTTCCCCCACGCGTAGAATCCTACTGCTGCGACTATCCCTACTGAGGCAATAATACCCCAAAGCAGGCGTGGTTCAGAAGGAAAGATATCCAGTAATACCCCGCCAAAAAGCGGTGATATTGAAAAGCCCAGGGTGTTGCTTAGGGCATAGAATCCCATATACCGGCCACGCTTATCAGACGGAGCTGATTCTGCTACCACGGCAGAAGCAATCGGGGAGAAAGTGACCTCTCCGGCTGTAATAATAACAATGGAAAGGATTGCCAGGTTGAAGCTTTTTATCCAGCCTAGGGTCAGGTATCCGCAAACATAAAACAAACTGCCGAGGATAAGCCCCTTTGCCTTGGTTAGTTTGTTTACCCAAAAGGCAACCGGATACTGTGAAATTACCACCATGATTCCATTGGTAGTCAATAGTAGTCCATACTGAGAAAGGGAGAAACCCAACCGGTCAACGGTAAAGACTGATAGGGTACTACCTAGATGCGCCATTGAAAGTACTAGCAGGATGCCACAGATGATAAAGACGAGAAAGGTACGGTCTTTAGCTACTGCAATCGTACTGCGGAAGTCGACCTGCTCCTTACTTCCTGTAGAGGACTCTCTGAAAAAGAAATAAATAAGAGCCGTAATGAGTATGGAGGTCAGGGCGGAGATACCGATAAGCCATCCGTATGGTATAGTCGTCATCAGGTACCCTCCAATAGCCGGTCCGATAGCAAATCCTACATTACCTCCTACCCTTACTAGAGCGTAAGATTCTGTAAGTCGGTCTTTAGGAGAAAGATCAGCGACGATTGCGGAGATAGTCGGCTGAATAGTGCCCATGATACCCCGTGACATAATATATACGAGTATGATTGACCAGAGTGAAGCAGATAAACTGATGAGCAATGCCAGTGCTGCATAGATAAAGATACCGATACAGGAGACTATCAGAAGAAGACTACGGCGACCAAAGCT
>CAYOHA010000031.1:0-8572 GCA_964403625.1 uncultured Dehalococcoidales bacterium
GAAAAGAGAGAAAGACAATTTTTTGGTCGATGGCTACACGATAACGTGTAATATAGACAGTTTAAGATAGACGGAATCCAATTTTTAATACAGTGTTAAGAGGGACGGAGTCCCTCTTAACACTACTTCTCCTTCTCTTTAATAAGGGGAAGGGGATTGAGGAGATAGGGTTATATGCCAGATAATCTTACCGAAAGTCAGTTGATAAAGGTATGGCAGAACCAGTTGCTGGACACAAAGAGTCTGGTTACTGAGGACGGAGAAGCAGTTGAGATTGTCTACCCGGGCAGACCTAATGATGAGCGGGGTGCTGATTTACGGGATGCGGTTATTGCTACCATGAGAGGTCTGTTAAGGGGAGATGTAGAAATCCACATCAGGTCAAGCGATTGGCAGAGTCACCAGCACTATCGGGACCCTATCTATAATCGGGTGATCCTGCACGTCGTGATGTGGCACAACACCAAGATGGTTACCAGGCTTCAGGATGGTAGAGAAATCCCAGTCCTTGCCCTGAACAAATACCTAAAAATTCCTGACGACAGACGAATCGATCCATCATCTTATCCAATCATATCGAGAGTACCCTGCCTCAATATTGCCCAGCATTCGGACAGACAAAAAATTGCCGGACTTATAGGTAAGGCTGGAGAAGAAAGGTTTTCAGATAAAGCGGGCAGGTTCGGGAGAGAGTTAAATCAAATAGAAGCCAGTCAGTCCCTTTATCGGGGATTAATGGGCGCGCTGGGATACTCCAAGAACAAACTGCCCTTTCTGGAGTTAGCCAACCGTCTACCACTGCACATTCTGGAGTCAGTGGTTCAGGGTGAGATATCGGATAGAGAGTATCTTATCCGTCACCAGGCTTTACTTTTAGGGACAGCGGGACTGCTGCCCATACTGAATCAGGAAATATATCGTAGGAACGGATTCAATGTTAGGAGGATAGAGAAACTAGAAAAGCTGTGGACTGCTTTTCATAATACCAGGGCGATGTCCTCCGGTGCCTGGAACCTGTTTAAGGTCAGACCGAATAATTCTCCCATTCGCCGCCTGATAGCAATGAGTTATCTCCTACTCCGCTACCGGGGAAAGGGGCTACTTGAAGGCTTAGTCGGCTTGATAGAAGAGGTGCCGGTAAATGGAAGCCACCATAGATTAGGAGAAGGATTGCAGGTGACTACAGGTGGCTGCCGGGCAAGCCACTTTGATATTTTTAGTAATAGCAGGGCGGGAAGACTAACCATCCTTGGTAGTGGGCGAGCGGCTGATATTATAGTAAATGTGCTTCTGCCTTTTACCTATGCCTGGAGTCAGGTAAATACACAAAGGGAACTCAGTAAGAAAGTCATAGACCTGTATAACCATTACCCCAGGCTGCCAGAAAATTCAGTAGAAAGACATATGGTTGAACAGCTTGGACTAAGCTATGGTTTAATCAATTTAGCCAGATATCAGCAGGGGCTGATTCACATCTATAATAAACAATGTACTCAGGGAAAGTGTCATACATGTTATTTAAGCAAGTTTGAGGCTGGGGACTACGTCCAGGTCTAAGCCATCGATTTTACCAGCCAGGAAGCGGAAGTAGCCACAGGCAGCAATCATAGCCGCATTATCGGTGCATAGATTCAGGTCGGGAATAAGAACAGGAATTGGTGAATCTTCTTTCAGCCGCTGGCGGAGTCGCCGGTTAGCGGCTACCCCTCCTGACAGTAAAATCTGTTTGACCCGATACTCTCTGGCGGCGGCAATCGTCTTGGTCACCAGGACATCAACCACTGCCTCCTGAAAGCTGACGGCAGCATCTGACTTATCCAGTATTTTGCCTCCCTCAGCCAAACGCAACAGGGCAGTCTTGATACCGCTGAAGCTGAAGTCGTTAGTCCCCTTCAGCCAAGCGCGAGGTAACGGGAGAGAGGGTGTGCCTGATTCTGCAGCTCGCTGGATAGCGGGACCGCCGGGATAGCCCAAACCCAGTATTCGAGCGGCTTTATCAAAAGCCTCACCGGCAGCATCATCTCGCGTCCGCCCCAGTAAAGTATAATCCCCGTGCCCCTTCATCAGTACCAGGTCACTATGTCCTCCCGAGACAATAAGAGAGAGCAGAGGAAAGGCAGGTGCCGAATCAGAGGAGTGTTCCATCAACCAGTTAGCGTAGATATGGCCCTCAAGGTGGTTAACTCCGGTAACAGGTATACCGTGAGTGAGGGCAACAGACTTAGCCACATTCACTCCAACCAGCAGTGAGCCAGCCAGACCGGGCCCAATAGTAACCGCAATTCCATCCAGGTCGTCCCAGGTAACTCTGGCTTCGGTCATTGCCTGCTTCAGTATGGGGATAATGGCAAGAATATGCTGGCGGGAGGCTACTTCGGGAACAATTCCCCCGTATCGAGCGTGGATTTCCACCTGCGAAGCCACCAGATTTGACAGAATTTTTACCCCGTCCTCTACCACTGCAGCGGCTGTCTCATCACAGGATGTCTCGATGCCCAGAATTTTCATACATCAGAATTATAACACAGATATTTTATGAGACAATAATAAGTATAATTACAGCTAATTTTTCACCAACTCTTTTGACACCAGTAAACATCAATTGTTATTATGGTAATATAGTAAATAGTTATGAACAGTATATATATAGTACTATTTGTTCTTTGTCTGGTACTGTCAGCCTTTTTCTGTAGTGCTGAGACAGCTTTTATTGGTATGCAAAAGCTCCGTCTTCAGCACCTGATAAATAAGGGCAATCCCAGCGCAAAAATAGTGGCAAAAATTATGGAGAAGCCAGAAAGGTTCTTAGCCACAGTTCTCCTGGGGATTAATTTCTTTGAGACGGCTTTAGCCACTCTGGGAACAGTAATAGCCGTATCACTGTGGGGGGAGAACCTGGGGGCGGCCATAGCTACTATCGTAATAACCATACTAACCTTAGTCGTGGCTGAGTTTCTACCCAAGAGTATCGGTGCCCGCTACGGGGAGAAAATAGCCCTGGCATATGCCAGGCCGATTGACATCATCTCAACTATCTTTTTCCCCGTAGTTTATGTATTGAATCATCTGGGGTTAAGGTTCACCAAGCTGTTTGGGGAGAGTAATGAATCGAAGTTGACGATCAGTCAAGAGGAGTTTCACACCATGATATCAGTAGGACACAGAGAGGGGACAGTGGAAGACGAGGCAGCGGAGATGCTGCATAATATCTTTGATTTTGGTGACCGAACAGCCGCTGAGGTAATGATACCTCGTACCGAAGTAGTATTTGTCGAGTACGGTTCTAAGTTAGGTGATTTTTTAAGCCTCTATGCAGAGCATTCTCTATCCCGTTTCCCGGTGTTTCAGGAGAGGAGAGATAACGTAGTTGGTATCCTATCGATTAAGGATGTGCTTATAGCTCTGTCTAAAGGTACTATCAACAACGATAGCACTATTGATAAGCTGGTCCGTCCGGCTTTCTTTACTCCTGAATCAAGACCTCTGGATGAGCTGTTCGTTGAGATGAGGGATAACAACCACCACATAGCGGTAGTTATTGATGAATTTGGCGGTACAGCCGGCATAATCAGCCTTAGCGGATTAGTAGAGGAAATCGTTGGTGTTATGGGCGATGAACTTGCCGATACAGAGAAGGAATTTGAAATTATTGATGAATATACGTTCCAGATAGATGGCGGCATGCGTATTGAAGAAGCCAATGAGGAAATGGGACTGGAATTACCGGAAAGCGAGAACTATGAGACTATAGCCGGATTTATCCTTAGCCTTATAGGCCGTATACCCAGGCCCGGTGAGCATATACGATACAAAGATATGAATCTGACCATAACTGAAATGAATGGCTTGAAGATTGAAAGGATTCTATTAGCTAAACCAAAGAAAAAGATAGAAGATGCAACGCCTTCGGATTAAGTTCAGCCGGGGAGAGGAGATCAAGTTTATCTCCCACCTGGATATAATGCGGTTATGGGAGAGAGCACTTCACCGTGCCCAGATACCACTGGCTTACTCAGAGGGATTCAGCCCTCACCCTCGCCTGTCACTAGCAGCGCCGCTGGCAGTAGGGGTAACCAGTGAAGCTGAGTTAATGGACGTCTTTGTCGCTAGGTTGGTCTCTCCACACTGGTTTACTGCTGCCGTCAACAGACAGTTGCCACCTAGTATTGAAATACTTGGAGCCTACCAAATCGGGCTGAATCTGCCATCTCTACAATCCCAGGTCCGCTATGCTGAATACAGAGTTGAAGTGAAGAATACAGACGGTCCGGATAATGTTAGAACAACAATAGAGACTTTGCTCTCAAAGAAGGAGCTTATGTGGCACCACCAGAGGGATACCGGCAGACGAAATTACGATTTACGGGCTTTAATCGATGACATCTGGCTTATTGACAGTAATAAATTGTTTAGTAATATAGGGATGAGGTTACGTTGTGATAGCGGAGGTTCAGGAAGACCGGAGCAGGTTACACTGGCTCTGGGTTTTACCCATCACCCACAGTCAATCCACCGCACCAAGCTTGTTATTAAAGCACAGAAATAGACCTGGTGACCCTGGTCACATTCGGGTGGATTCCTACTCGATTATAATTACTGATAGATAGGACGATGAAAGGTTTACTTATTGCCACTATTATAGTGTTTATCATTATTGGCATTGGTATCGGTATCAGTGCCCACACCTATAAGAACCTGATTAATAGCGTGGCTACAGCTCGTGAGACTGGCTTTCAAGAAGGGTATGCTAAAGGATATATAGATGGGGTCAGGGATGGGGGTGAAGCTGGCTACCAGGAAGGAAGCAAGGCAGGTTACGTGAAGGAAGAAGGAGCGGATTTCAATAGCGAGGATGTAGTGGGCTATTTTCTTTATAATCCTACTTATGCTGAGGTACAGGAAATACTAGCCGAGAGTGGAATGGTCTCTGCCAAGGAAATCCACGATTATGCTGAGCTCAATGGTATAAGAGCAGGGTACGTCAGATGTCCGATTGCCCGTCCGGCCACTGAGGGACGGGTCTACCTTTACCAGCTGGTTGCTTTTGAGACTATGGATAGAGGGCTGGTTATTATCGAACCCTGGTCACATAAAGAAGTAAAGATAGAAGTTGGAGAGAGTTACCGAAAGCTGAATGGCTTACCACCTTCGCCTTATGACGACACCGTTACCAAGATAACAATCGTGTGGTAATCGATAAAGAATAGTACGATGAGTAGTTACAGTGGAGTTAGCCTGGCTGTCGCCCTAGGCAGAATTGCTCTAGCCATGGTGGTGCTGACAGGGGGGATTATTATCCTCGATATCTTTGTTTATCTGGGTGCTATGGGTAATACCTATAGTGTCAAAGTTGTGAATGCTTATAATGACAGCTATAAACAAGCATACGAACAGACTTATGAGGCTGGCTACCAGGAAGCGTATGATAAGGCATACGATAGAGGTTTTAACAAAGGATATGAAATCAGCCTTGGGAATGAATTGAACGAGCAAGTAAGCAGCCTGGTAGAACTTCATAATCCTACTTATCAGGAGTTAAGGGAATTTCTTGCCGATGATAAGACGGATTTCAATGTATTCGTTAGTGGCGAATATGTCTGTTTTGATTTTGCTGCCGATCTTAACAATAATGCTGAAGCCCGGGGTATCCGGGCAGCATATGTCCGCCTCCGTGCTAAGGAATGGGCTCATGCGGTAGTCGCTTTTGAGACTACAGATAGAGGGCTAATTTTGATAGAACCTCAGTCAGATACGGAGATAGAATTGGTGGTAGGTAAACCTTACCCGTGGTGGCTAGCTGGTGCCAGCAGCCCCCTGAGTTATGCCGACGTTATCGAGGAAATCCAGATAATATGGTAAGTATTGAACTGATCCTATTGGAGTATAAAAGATGCCAGAACAATTAGAGAAGAGGGTGCTGGGCTTTATCAGGGAACATAACCTGGTATCAAAAGAGTGCCCGCTACTGGTGGCAGTATCCGGCGGTCCAGATTCAGTCTGCCTACTCCATATTCTGGTAAAACTCCGGAAAGAGTTGAATATAGAGTTACATATAGCTCATCTTAACCACCAGCTTCGAGGGGCTGATTCCGAAGCAGATGCCCGGTATGTTTCTCAGCTAGCCAGCCAACTCGGTATCCCGGTCACAATTGAAGAGCGTGATGTCAAGGCTTACCGAGCCTGGAAGCACTATTCATTAGAAGAAGCAGCCCGCGAAGTGCGGTATATCTTCCTTTCTGAAGTAGCAGGGTCCATCGGGGCTGACCGAGTGGCAGTAGGGCATACCAGTGATGACCATATCGAGACGATTTTAATGCACCTTATCCGCGGTACCGGGACCAGAGGACTCCGGGGTTTACAACCGGATAACAAGTGGCGGTCTGGAGATAAAAGCCTAATGGTGATAAGACCTTTACTCCAGGTAACCCGGCAAGAAACATCAGACTACTGCCGCAACTATCAACTTAACCCCAGGACTGATGCCTCTAACCTGTCATTATCGTTTCTGAGGAATAAAATCCGTCACCAACTTTTACCTTTACTACAGAGCTATAATCCACAGGTGGCTGACGCACTAACGCGGACAGCCCGAATTGCTGATGATAACTATGCCTTCTTGAACAAAGAGAGTGCTAGATTATGGGACGGTATCGCTCAAAGAAAGGGAAAAACTATTATTCTGGATAAAGCGGGGTTTCTCGGACTAGCTCCTGCCCTGCAACGGCACCTGCTCAGAGAGGCGATCGAGAAGATACTGGGCAACCTTAAAGATATTGAAGCTCGCCATATCGAAGAAATAATGGCTGCTCTGGGAAAGCCGGCAGGTAAAAGCCTTAAATTAAGGGAAGGCCTGGTCTTTATAATCGAATACGACCGGTACCTGATAACTGTGGAACCAACAGACTTGTCTCCATTTCCCATTATCGAAGGTGAATTTGTTCTGAAAATACCCGGAGAGACTCTCCTTCCCGGCTGGCAGGTAAACGCAACCTTTATAAAGCGGGAGCAAATGGTAGAAAAAGACAGCGAATTTATCGCCTATCTAAACCCTGACAGGATTGGGGGCAGATTAGTAGTACGCTGTCGCCGGCGTGGCGACAGATTCCAACCGCTGGGTATGAGTCAGCTTAAGAAATTGGGCGAGTATATGATTGATGCCAAAATACCCCGTGCCTGGCGTCAGCGAGTCCCGATAGTCTGTTCGCCCGAGCAGATACTATGGGTTGTTGGTTGGCGAATCAATGATGGAGCCAAGGTATTAGAGAATAACGGGCAGATATTACGATTGGAATTTAAGAGAGTTTACGATAACTCAACAAGAAGGGACTAGTCAGTAAAGAGTCAGACTGTATTTAAACTTACGCATTTTTTTATTTGCCTACTCTTGCCTTCTTTGCTAATATTTATTTATGAGACTGCGTGCTTTCGAACTTAATGAACCTCTTCCTGAACTAAAGGAACCTCACGCCCTGGCCTTGCTAAGACCTTGGGTAGACGTAGGTAGCGTGGGTACAATAGTGCTCTCCTGGCTCGAGAATCATTTACAGTCTAAGGATCTGGGCGGACTGGCCAGACCGGGTGACTTTTTTGACTTCACCCGTTACCGTCCAATCAGTACCGTCAGAGGAGGAAATCGCCAGGTATCGATCCCCAACACTTATATCGGGTACGGTAAGCGAGACTCAGGGAACGACTTTATCTTTCTCCATCTACTGGAGCCTCACTCCCATAGCGAGGTATATATAGACTCGGTATTGCAGCTCTTAGCGAGATTCGGTGTGAAACGTTACTGTATTGTCGGAAGCATGCATGATTTTGTCCCTCACACCAAGCCACTGATAGTCACTGGCGAAGCCAGCGGAGAAAAGACGCGACAGGAACTCAGGAAAATGGGAATTGAGTCCATCGAATACCAGGGGCCTTCTTCAGTTATCTTTCTGATATCGCAGCGGGCGCCCGAAATGGGAATAGAAACGATGAGTCTTATCGCACACCTGCCGCAGTATACCCAGATGGAGGAGGACTATACAGGAGCCGTCCGGATTATGGGCATACTCACTACATTGTATGGTATCCCAATGGATCAGGCTTATATTGATAAGTCCAAGCAGCAGCTTGAGCAGATTAATCTGGCACTGGACAATAATCCACAACTAAAAGCCATCGTTCAACAACTGGAGTCCCATTACAATTCACGCACAGAAGAAAAAAAGGAAAAGGAAACACCGAGACTATCGCCTGAAGTCGAAAAGTTCCTCGCCGAAATGGACAAGCGTTTCAGGGAAGGGTAAGAGGTATATCCTATCAATGACTGTTAGCATAGGGCATATATTACCTTTTTTATATAGGATTCCGCCTTTTACCAGCCTATTTTACATTACCCCTCACTTACGTCTCTCCCGCAAGGGGAGAGAGAACCGTAATTTATCTTCAACTTTCCTCTCCATCGACGGGAGAGGATTAAGGTGAGGGTGAAATAATTTATCCTTATAACTGCGGATACACGATGTAAATATCTAATCCCTTAGAAAAGCTTCTCCGTAACTGGTCAGCTAGATTCTTTTCTTCTTGT
>CAYOHA010000031.1:8582-16293 GCA_964403625.1 uncultured Dehalococcoidales bacterium
TATTCGCCAAGCTGGTCGGCGCTGGTATAGAATACCCTTCCTTTATTCACACGTGCCATCTGAGTAACAAAGGCACCATGAAAACCACCGCGAAAGTCGTCATAAAAGCCACCTCGAAAGCCTCCGCGGAAACCACCACCCTCGAGCATAAAGGTATTTATCACAATATGCTTCTGAGTACAATACTTAACCTCTCTCAATGTTAACTGGAGGGTACGAAGAGAAGGAGGAAGCTGAAAGAAAAGCTTTTCACCCTCAAAATGAGCCGTAGGCTCTCCGTCTGATATTAATATTATCTGCTTATTATTGCTTCTATCTTTATCCAGCAGTTTTCTCGACAGGTGAAGCCCGTGCTGCATATTGGTATAAGGGTCAAAGTCATCCCAGCTCATATAGGTCACGTCCTGTTTTTTTATCTGCCGTGCATAACTGGAGAAACCTACTATATACAGGCTATCTTTAGGGTACTGGCTTCTGATGAGGTTATCGAGAGCAAGGGTCACTCGCTTGGCGGCTTCAAAGTTGCCCCGCATCGGCATAGATAAACTCATATCCAGCAATATAACAGTGGCTGACCGGGTCAACTCTTCCGTCCGATAAACCTCGAAATCTTCCGTACTCAGTTTTACGGGAGGCGGTCCGGGTTCACGGTAAAGGGAATTCATAATCGTCCTCTGCAGATGGAGTTGAAAGTCATCACCAAACTCATATTTTTTTGTCTCGTCGATTCTTTCACCACCACCCCCCCTCAAATTAAGGTTATGCCCGCCGATGCGGTCTTTTCTGAGCTGGGCAAATATATCTTCCAGCGCCTTTTGCCCGATTCTCCTCATACCTCGTGGAGTCAACTCATACCTGTTACCCTGCCAGCGTATATAGCCTGCATCTTCAAGAGCTTTAGTTATACTGCGCAGTTGCTCCAGTTCCTGGGCTGCCTCATCTCCCATCAATTCTCTGACCAGCTTTTTATCCACATCATCCAGGGAGCGGTTATACCTGGAGTCCTTAAATTGTGTCTCCAGCTTATCCATTTTCTGTAGCATTTCCATCAGCTTTAGCGCCTCATTGTATGAGATGGATTCATCGCCGGAGAAGGGATATTGCCTTCGGAGCCTGTCACTGGGATGCAGGGCTTCAAGATTTGCCGCCAGTTTTGCCATTTCGTACTGGGTTGCTTCATCAAGCATCGACTGAAGTAGATTCTGCAACTCCTGTCTGTCCTCAGGTGACAGACTGTCCATCAGTGATTGCGCCTGTGCTATCTGGTCCTGAAGGCGTTCAATTAACTCATCGAGACTCCGGGGTGGGTTAGAACCGAAATAGTCACCAAACTGCCGCATAAAGTTTTCAAAATCGGGCTCTTCTCCCTTCATCCGCTGTTCCAACATCTGGTTCAGAGCTTCAACCATATTCCTTATGTTAGTTAAAGTGCTGGCATCTATACCTTTAAATTGTTGTATCAGGTCACGTCCGTATGATTCCATGGCATGCTTTTTCAGCATCTCCATCAGTTCCTGAAACTGGCATCTGGCTGCCTCATCCATAAAATCATACCCGGTTAATTCTTTTATCCGTCCACCGATATCCGGTGGCAGAGAATCAAGTTTAGCCAGGTTTTGTTTCGCCCTATCCTCAACACTCTTCAATAATTTCCGCTGGACTTCAGGGCTAAGCTCGCCAGTTCTCTCGGTTGCTTTTCTTCTGGCATCGTCCAGCTTCCGTTGGATTCCCTCTCTCTCGGTCTTCAGTATTTCGTCCAGCTTCTTGCGTATCTCGTCTAGCACTGAACCCAGGTTATACTTATCAAGCTGATTCTGCCGGCGCTGACGCAATCGTTCGAGTAATTCCTGTATGGTAGGCAGTCGCCTCCCCTGGTTATCCTTTAAACCTCCCTGCTGCAAACGACGCAGAGCATAGTCAAGGTCTCCATGAGACATCAGGTCACGGCCAAGCTCATCCATAAGCTCGTCGGCGTTTAACTCAAACAGGTTCTGGCTTCCATCCCACTCCGAATAACGATATATACTCATCTTACCGCCGATAAACGGTTTTTCCTTCGAACCTAGATTTATTCAACCTTTTGTTCAGGTGAAGCCCTTCAAGGACAAATTCTACGGCAGCAGCTATGGCCTCAGGTTTTTCCGATTCAACCACCCTTTTTAACACATCAGTCAAGCCTATCATTTCCTTGATATTACGCAAATAGGACCTGGCACTCATCATATCCGAGACTTCGACGTTGAAACCGCCGCTAAACTGGACAACGATATTCTCCAGATCAGACACCTGGTAGTAACGGTTGAAAACATTCAGTACTGCTCTCTTTATCAGGTCATTGATAAGCTTATCTTCTTTGGTTTCCTCAAAGCTTTCCAGCTCTATCTTACCGCTGGTAGACGCCAGGATATACGGTAGATCACTAATCCGGGGCACAGCCAGTTTCTCTCCCAGAGTCACTGCCCGCCTGATAGCGTTACTGAGGGCGGTCTCATAATTAGCGATCGATGTCCTGACACTCACTCCCGAACGCTGATTTATGTCAGGACTCTTTCTGGCTAGATGCGTTATCTCAGCAATAATCTCCTTCAAATACTGGGGTACATAATAGTCAAACTCATCGCCGGTAAACTGCCGCCGTTCCATTTCCACGATAGAAATTTCATCTACAATGGTAGTCGGATAGTGGGTCCTTATCAGAGCTCCATACCTATCTTTTAGGGGGGTGATGATCCTGCCCCGGTTGGTGTAGTCTTCCGGGTTGGCACTGGCGACCAGGAAGACATCGAGGAGAAGTCTGATACGATAGCCCCTTATCTGTATATCGCTCTCCTCCATCAGATTAAAGAGACCGACCTGCAATTTCTCCGTAAGGTCCGGTAGCTCATTGATACAGAATATGCCGCGGTTAGTCCTGGGAATCAGACCGTAGTACATTGTAAGCTCGTCCGAGAGGTACCTTCCCTCGGCAACCTTGATCGGGTCAACGTCACCAATCAGATCGGCAATGGAGATATCCGGTGTCGCCAGTTTCTCACCGTACCGCTCCTGCCTTGGTAACCAGTCTATCTCGGTAGCATCACCCTCTTCAGCTATCTTCTCCCGGCACCACTTACATATCGGAGCAAGGGGATTATCATTGATTTCACAGCCCTTGACTACAGGTATCTCCTCATCAAGCAGATTTACCAGTAATCTCATAATCCTCGACTTAGCCTGACCGCGTTCGCCGAGAAAGATAATATCCTGGCCTGAAATAATGGCGTTTATTACCTGGGGAATGACGGTATCATTAAATCCTATTATGCCGGGGAAGATTTCCTTCTTTTCCTTTATCAAAACTATCAGATTACGCCTCATTTCATTTCTGATCGGGACAGGCCGGTAACCTGAAGCTTTGAGTTCAGCAATCGTCCCGGCTTTGTTCTTATTAGCCATATCACCTCACTAACTTTCTAAACTTGTTTTACCTTCCTGAGAGTATAATTTCATCTCAAGACAGCTAAATATAATTTTAACACAGGCAGATATCGCTATACCAACAAAGAATGTGTCGTTAATCTTGATAACAAATCTTCCTGAATCTGTTATAGCTCTACCGAATATGATGTGTTATAATTCTCATTTGTATAAAGAGTTATAAAACCATTTTCTTAATTCGCAACTAATTTGCTTCTGGAAGGAGGGCTATTTTGTGCTTAGCTGTTACAGGGTTCTTGATTTAACCAACGAGAAGGGTTTTCTCTGCGGCAAGGCGCTCGGTGACCTTGGGGCTGACGTGATAAAGATTGAGAAGCCTGGCGGAGATTCTTCTCGAAATATAGGTCCTTTCTACCATGATATTCCTGACCCTGAGAAAAGCCTTTATTGGTTTGCCTTTAATGCCAACAAGCGGAGCATAACCCTTGACATTGAAACGGCAGACGGGCGGGAGATATTTAAAAAGATGATCAAGACTGCTGACGTCGTGGTGGAGTCCTTTGCCCCGGGGTATATGGACAAGCTGGGCTTGGGATATAGTGTTTTAAACCAAATTAACCCCGGAATAATTCTGACGTCTATAAGTGGTTTCGGGCAGGAAGGACCGTATAAAGACTACAATGACCGCGATATTGCTGTCTGGGCTATGTCCGGCTATATGTACATAATGGGTGAACCAGATAGGCCCCCCCTCACACCCAGCTATCGCCACGGTCATCTTATCGGTGCCATAAATGGCGCTGTTGGTACAATGATTGCCCTTTACCATCGTGCTATAACAGGCGAAGGGCAGCAGGTTGATGCCGCAACCCATCAGGGACTATGTTTTGCCATTTCAATAGAAACAAAGGTACCCTGGGCGACACAGAAGATAAATACCAAACGCCAGGGTAGAATTCGTGAGCGAATAATGACTAAAGATGGTGAGGTGAAGTTCCCATTTTTATGGGAATGCAAGGATGGCAGTGTCGTCATAACGATTTGGTTCGGCCAGGGTTTTGAGAAAGCTAACCGGGCTTTCGTAGAATGGATAGAAAGCGACGGCACCGATCCCGGCATTCTGAAACGGATAGACTGGAAGACTGAGGGATGGAGGGATTATACCGTTGCTGATGCTACTGAAGCCCTTGAAACAATAAGCAAGTTTTTCAAGAAACATACCAAAATGGAGCTATATAACGGAGCGCTGGAGAGACGTATTCAGTTAACCCCATTACTAACTCCAAAAGACCAGTTAAATTTCCCCCAGTTTATCGCCAGGGACTTCTGGAGGAAAGTACCGCACCCAGAACTTGAGACCGAGATTACCTATCCTGGCGGATTTGTGAAAATATCCGATTCCGAATGTGGAATACGCTTCCGGG
This sequence comes from uncultured Dehalococcoidales bacterium, assembly GCA_964403625.1. Classification (GTDB taxonomy): domain Bacteria; phylum Chloroflexota; class Dehalococcoidia; order Dehalococcoidales; family UBA2162; genus CAYOHA01. Next base: position 13,424 of record CAYOHA010000031.1, read on the forward strand.
CTCCGCTTATCGGTGAGCATAATGATGAAATATTCAAGAAAGAACTGGGTATGTCTACCGATGAGCTAGTAGCGATGAAGCAGCGCAGGATTATCTAGTCAATCTCATTAAGGAGGATAAAAAATGGAGAAACGACCGTTTGAAGGTTTAAATGTTATAGATTTCTGCTGGGGAGGTGTCGGCCCTTTCCACTGTAATTTTCTGGCTTACTACGGGGCAACAGTTGTCAGAGTCGAGAGTGCTACCCGGCCTGATGTTACCAGGCAGAGTGGTCTTGTTGGTGCTGGTGGAGTAGGAGAAGGGGCGCTCGACAGGAGCCCTGCTTTTGCCTTGACCCATCCTGTTAAGAAGTATGGTATCAGGCTGAATATCAAACTTCCCCAGGCAATAGAAGTCTTTAAAAGACTAGCTGCCTGGGCTGACGTTTTTGTAGAAAGCTTCACAGCAGGAACGATAGAAGGGTTTGGTATGGGCTACGATGAACTCAAGAAGATAAAACCAGATATCATTATGTACCGCACCAACGGTCTGGGGCATACCGGACCTATGGCCAGTCAACCAGGTCTTGGTCAGACCTGGACAAGCCTAACCGGCTTCCATGGAATTACCGGCTGGTCAGACAGGGCATCAGTGCCGGTGTCATCTTATTATACCGACCACCTGGCACCACCATTTGGCGGACTGGCTTTGATTGCAGCGATAGACTACCGGCGTAGGACAGGTAAGGGGCAGTGTATTGACCAGGCTCAGGTTGAAACAGGCTTGAATTATATGGGGCCAGTCATTCTCGACTATGTAGTAAATGGAAGAGAACTGGAATTAGTCGGTAATAAGAATAAATATGCCTCTCCGTATGGAGCCTATCCCTGCAAGGGTGATGATAGGTGGGTTGCCATCGGTGTCTTTACTGATGAGGAATGGGAGAGTTTCTGCAAGGTGCTCGGAAATCCGTCCTGGACGAAGGATGATAAGTTCATTACCTTGGCTGGCAGGGTTAAAAACAGCGATGAGCTTGACGGGTTCGTGGGAGAGTGGACGATAAACTTCAAGGCCGAGCAGGTAATGACAATGATGCAGGCTGCCGGGGTAGCTGCAGGAGTAGTTGCAACCGCCCAGGATTCAGAAGAAGACCCCCAGCTTAAACATTATGAATTCTTCAAGGATCTAGACCATCCTTACATGGGAACATTTAATTTTTACCATCCACCTCCTTTTAGACTGTCAAAGGCTACTGCAGAAAGGCATCGTCCCACCCTGATTGGCGAAAACACTGAGTATGTCTGCAAAGAGTTCCTGGGAATGACAGACGAAGAGTATCAAAGTCTGGACAGGGATGGAATATTTAATTAATTTAACGCCAGGAAAGGAGGTAGCCTGAGAGATGATTATAAAGGACAAATACGCTTTTGTTGGTATCGGACTAACGAAGCAGGGAAAAGTGCCTGAATTGGATACGGACGGGCTGGCTGTCCAGGCAATTCAACGGGCACTCGAAGACGCTGGTTTAAGGAAAGATGATGTGGATGGCTATATCTTTCAACAGGGTATTGGCGGGGGCCCACACGGTACTCAGCCACTGTTAATGATGGGAATCCCGGCTAAATTCTGCTGGGAAATGCCATCCGGTGGCTGCTATTGCCTTAATATGGTCATGGCTGCAGTCGGTGCTCTGGAAGCCGGGCTATGTCAGATCTGTATTTTACTTCACGCCACCAGCGCCTCAAGCCAGCGTATTCTGGTGGGGGCGGCAGGTCCTCAGATGAGGAGCACTAAAGGGGCTTATGGATGCTACGGTCCGGTAGCAGAGGCTGCCTGGATTGCCCGGAGGTTTATGCACCTCTATGGGCTTACCAAGAGACAGATGGGTGCCGTAGCCATCACCTTCCGTGAGTATGCCAACAATCGTCCTGAGGCGGTTATGTACGAAAGAAAACTGACTATGGACGATTACCTTAATGCCCGGATGATAGTCGAGCCTCTCTGTCTGTATGACTGCTGTCTAGTCAATGACGGCGCTGTTGCCCTGATAATGACCACAGCAGAAAGAGCCAGAAACTTAAAAAAGCCTCCTGTTTATATTATGGGGTACGGTACCGACCACTCGATAAGGGAGATAGGACGCTCACCGCAGGCTTTTATGCACTGGGATGGCTTTATAACCCATAAAGCCGGAGAGAATGCTTTTAAAATGGCGGGGGTGACGCTCAAGGATGTCGATGTGGCGGAGATGTATGATGCCTTTACTCCCTTCTACCTTTCCCAGCTTGAGTCCTACGGAATCTGCGGTCGGGGGGAAGCAGGACCCTTCGTCGAAGAGGGTAACCTTCGACTGGAAGGGGCATTTCCGAGCAATACTTCCGGCACCGAGTTATCCTGGAGCTACCTGCAGGGGTTCAGCCACCTGACCGAGGGAATACGCCAGATGAGAGGTGAATCCGGAGAATGTCAGGTTAAGAATGCTGAAATTTGTATGGTGACCGGGCTCGGTCCGCCAGCCCCAGGTAGTACTGCTACCTGTTGTGTTTTACGGAGGTAACAATGTCTGAATATAAAAAGCAACTGCCGGATATCACTCAAATCGATAGGCCATTCTGGGATGCGGCTAAAAGACACGAGCTAGTAGCTTATCGATGCTTGAACTGCGGGACTTTCTATTCCCAGGTTACCGAATGTGTTGCCTGCGATAAACCCAAGATGGCATGGGTAAAGGTCAGCGGGAAGGGTGAAGTCTATACCTTCGGGATATATCATCAACTTTATCATCCGGGATGGAAAGATGAAATTCCCTATAATGTATCCTGGATAAAACTGGATGAAGGTCCGTTATTTATGAGTAATGTTGTCGAATGCAAAAATGAAGACCTGCATAT
>CAYOHA010000032.1:0-16259 GCA_964403625.1 uncultured Dehalococcoidales bacterium
ACCCTTCTTATTCCTTTTATTTAGCTATATGAAAATTAGTTTCGCGGATAACTCCACAAACGAAAACTTGACAAGTCAATACTTACCTCTCTATAATAAAGAGAAACCGCTTTGCTTCAATTTCTTTTTCTTTCTCAAAAGTCCAACGTAATGTTGTCATTCATATACTACCCTTAAATCTTTGCTTGGTTTCCCTGTATGTCAAAGTATATCTTTGTTACTGGTGGTGTTGTTAGTTCAGTAGGTAAGGGTATTACTGTCGCGTCGATAGGTAACATCCTGAAAAGTCGTAAAGTTAGCGTTTCCTTACAGAAGCTGGACCCTTATCTCAATGTCGACCCGGGTACAATGTCACCTTACCAGCATGGTGAAGTATTTGTCACCCAGGACGGTGCTGAAACTGACCTTGATTTAGGCAACTATGAGCGTTTCGTCGATGTTAACCTAACCAGAGAGTCTAACGTTACCTCTGGTCAAATTTATAGTGCTGTTATCACTAAAGAGAGAAGAGGAGATTTTCTGGGAGGGACTATACAGGTAGTGCCTCATGTTACCAATGAGATAAAGCAGCGGTTTAAGATACTTGCCGAAAAATCTCAAGCTGAAGTTGTGATTATAGAAGTTGGTGGTACCGTGGGTGATATCGAGGGGCAGCCTTTCCTTGAAGCTATTAGACAAATGAGAAATGAAGTCGGACGGGAAAATGTACTTTATATACACGTCACCCTCCTACCCTATCTTGCTACTACCAAAGAACTAAAGACCAAGCCCACACAACACAGCGTTAACGAGCTGCGGCGTATTGGTATCCAGCCTGATATAATAGTCTGTCGCAGTGACCTACCTATCTCGGAAGGGATAAGGGATAAAATATCCCTATTCTGCGACGTGGACCGGAAAGCTGTCATTCCTCTGCCAACAATACCCACTGTTTATGAAGTACCGCTGGTTCTGGAGGAGGAAGGTCTGGGGCAACTAATTGTGGACAAACTTGAGCTTAAAGCAGACCGTAGTGATTTGAGTCAGTGGCGACAGTTAGTTATTTCTCTTAAAGAACCGCATGAGCCGGTTAATATCGCGTTAGTCGGTAAATATGTTGAATTACAGGATGCCTATTACTCAGTCCGAGAAGCTCTATGCCACGCCGGGCTTTACCATAATAGAGCTATCAATCTTATTTGGATTCCATCCGAGTCTCTGGAAAGAGACGGCTGTGAGAATCACCTACGCTCAGCACAGGGCATAATAGTTCCAGGCGGTTTTGGTATTAGAGGAATTGAAGGTATGATAAACGCTGCTAGATATGCCCGGACTAATAAGATACCATATCTGGGACTATGCCTAGGAATGCAGGTTATGGTAATTGAGTTCGCCCGCCACGTATTTAATTCTCACGGGGCAAATTCCACCGAGTTTGATGCCTCTACCCCTTACCCTGTCATTGACCTCCTTCCCGAACACGAGCACACAGAAGCCAAAGGCGGTACTATGCGTCTGGGTAATTACCCCTGTCAATTGCTAGAGAATAGTCTTGCCGCTAATGCTTACGGAACAAGATTGGTTTACGAACGTCATAGACACCGCTATGAGTTGAATAACAAGTTCCGCAGCCAGCTACAAGACGCGGGAATGATTTATAGTGGATTGTCCCCAGATGGCAAGCTGGTAGAGGTGTGTGAGTTTGCTGACCACCCCTGGATGGTAAGCTGTCAGTTTCATCCTGAATTTGTCTCCCGTCCAGGTCGTCCTCACCCACTATTCCGTGATTTCATCAGTGCTGCTAAGGATACTTTACGAGAAGGAGCCCAACAATTATTACCATTTTCAGATAATTAATAATAAAAAATAAATAAGGAAGTAATTACAGTATAAGACTATGGATAGCGAAAATAATAAAAAAATGGACATCAGCCAGCTGGAAACCAAGACTAGAGATGAGTTGGTTGAAATAGCCAGGGAGATGGGTGTCTCCAGCTACACTGGCCTCAAGAAACAGGATCTTATTATGCGCCTTCTTCAGGCATTTACCGAGCAAGAGGGTAACACCTTCTGCGGTGGTATTCTGGAAATAATGAATGATGGCTACGGCTTCCTCAGGAATGAAACTCTACTACCCAGCTCAACGGATATCTATGTCTCTCAATCGCAGATACGACGCTTCGGTCTCAGAGATGGAGATATGGTTGTTGGTCAGGGTAGACCAGCCAGAGCTGGTGAGAAATACTTCAGCCTGCTCCGAATAGAAGCAGTTAACGATATCAACCCTGAATTAGCCAAAAGCCGACCTAACTTCGGTTCACTTACCCCTACCTTCCCTGACAAGCTTATCAACCTGGAAACTCCAGACAATGACCTGGCTGCCCGGCTGCTGAACATCGTTGCTCCTATCGGACGGGGGCAACGAGGCTTAATTGTATCACCTCCGAAAGCTGGCAAGACATTTCTGCTCAAATCTATAGCCAATTCTGCTGTTGCTAACTATAACGATATTCATCTGATGGTGTGCCTTATCGGAGAGCGGCCGGAAGAGGTCACTGATATGAAGCGTTCGGTCAAAGGTGAGGTAATAAGTGCTACATTCGACGAGCCAGTTGAAGACCATACCCGCGTTGCTGGTTTGGCACTGAATAGGGCCAAGCGTATGGTAGAAAGCGGTAAGGACGTGCTTATGCTCCTCGATGGAATCACCCGCCTCACCAGGTCATATAACCTGGCAATGCCATCCAGCGGTCGTACCCTCTCCGGCGGAATCGACCCGGCTGCCCTCTATCCGGCAAAACACTTCTTTGGTGCTGCCCGCAATACAGAAGAGGGTGGTAGCCTGACTATCATTGCCACCTGCCTTATTGACACCGGTAGCCGTATGGATGACCTTATCTACGAGGAGTTTAAGGGCACCGGTAATATGGAAGTACATCTTGACCGCCGGTTAGCCGACCGGAGGACATTCCCGGCAATGGATATCGAGCGTAGCGGCACCAGGCGGGAAGAGTTACTGCTGGACAGCGATACCCTGAGAAAGGCATGGTTGTTGCGACGAATGTTATCTATGATTTCCTCCGACTCAGCCAACTACGGTGAAGCTATGGAACGGCTTCTCGACCGTATGAGAAAGACAAAAACCAATGCCGAGTTTCTAGCTACTTTAAACCAGGGAATATAACTCGGTAAACAGCGATATTTCCTACCTTTCTTGTTGGTAACTCTATCTCCCAAATATAATTCCATTTTGGTATCTTTCAGGATTAGCCCTCTCTTTTTACGCACTATCCTTGACATTCCTAGCCAACATTCAAGCGTGCAGGAAGAAAATATTTGTGGTAAAATTTATGGCAGTGTGTCTGGAATACTGACTTCTATAGCATATTTCAATTGATTTATTTCTATGCAACAGATACAAGGATAACGATAGGAGGAAGACAATGAAGTGCCCGGTCTGTAAACAGGATGCCAGAGCCCATATCTACTATTGCGCTAAATGCGCTACCTATATACATGAAAAATGCTGGCTAAAGCACGTGCAGACAGCCCACAAGGAAGAATAATTAATGAAGAAATGGTTGATGGTTATCAGGGCACCATTCTTGCCCCTTTCTATTGTACTGGCATTCCTCGGTGCCTGTATTGCCTGGTATGATGGTGCCTTTCACCTCGGTCATGCTTTGCTCGCCGGTTTCGGGATATTACTAGCACATATCAGTGTTGACGTGCTGAACGAGTACTTTGACTATAGGAGTGGAATAGACCTTGAGACTAATAAAACTCCCTTCAGCGGAGGTAGCGGAGCCCTTCCTGCCGGACTCATCTCGCCGAAGCAGGCGTTATGGCTCGGTCTGGGTGCTTTCATCATTATCATACCGATCGGTGTCTATTTTGTGCTGGTGAAAGGCTGGCTTCTCCTACCTCTGCTGGTGGTAGCTGCCTTGTGTATCCTCATCTATAGTCCAGTCATACTCAAAACAAGGTGGCCTGAGTGGGCTCCGGGGCTGGGTATGGGGGCTTTGCCGGTCATCGGGGCTTACTTTGCCCAGACCGGCGAATATACCTGGCCTCTGGTGATAGCTTCCATACCTTCCTTTATTCTGGTGCATAACCTCCTCTTTCTGAACGAATTTCCTGACATGGATGCTGATAGAAAAGCAGGGAGAAAGACCACGCCTATTACGCTGGGAAAGAAAAAAGCCAGCATCTTTTACTCAATTATGACGGTGCTGGTTTATGTGTGGATAATCGGTGGCGTAATAACCGGACAGATGCCGAAATTTTCTCTGATTATTCTGTTAACCCTTCCTTTTGCGGTGAAGGCTATCCGGGGGGCGCTAAAGTCCGAGGATATGAGCAAGCTTATACCGGCAATGGCTAACAATGTTGTGGTCGTCCTCCTGACTCAGCTACTCCTGGGCATCGGATATATTCTGGCAAAGGTGTTTGAAGTAGGATAATGCCAATCGACTTAATTTTACTCCATGCGCCCAGCGTCTATGACTTCCGTCAGAAAACTATTCTCTACGGTCCGGTCAGTGAACATATCCCACCTTCTCCAGTTTTCGAGATGTACCCAATAGGCTTTACCAGCATTGCCGAGTATCTCGAGCGTGCCGGCTACCAGGTACGTATTATCAACCTGGCAGTGCGCATGGTGAGGGACAGGAGCTTTAATGCCGAGGAAATGATAAAGCGCCTGAGAGCGCCAGTCTTCGGCATCGATTTGCACTGGATGGTACACAGTCACGGGTCTATCGAGATAGCTAGGTTGGTAAAGAAACACCACCCTGATTCAAAACTGATGTTTGGAGGTTTTTCTTCTACCTATTTTTACAAAGAGCTGATTGAGTACCCCGAGGTTGATTTCGTTATGAGAGGAGACTCTACCGAAGAACCAGTCAGACAATTAATGGACTGCATCACGAAAGGAAAAGAACCTGAAACAGTCCCCAACCTTGTCTGGAAGGATAGCCAAGGAAACATAAGGGAGAATCCCTTCTCTTATATACCCACAAACCTGAATAATGTCATGGTCAATCATTATGATAGCATCATACGTTCTGTCCTCAGGTACCGCGACCTTATCAGTCTTATTCCCTTTAAGGACTGGCTCCGTTATCCCATCACGGCAGTGCTTATCTGCCGAGGCTGTAACCAGAACTGTATCATCTGCGGAGGTTCGTCGGCTGCCTTCAAGCGCATTCACCACCGTGATAAAGCCGTTTTCAGGTCGCCAGAATCGGTGGTCAGTAATATCAAACAGATTGGCCGCTTCAGCCGAGGACCTATCTTTATCCTCGGTGACCTGTTTGATGCGGGCGAAGACTACGCTCGTGAGACTCTACGCCTGCTTCAGGAAAACAGGACAAAGAACCAGCTTATTCTAGAGCTCTTTTCTCCAGTCTCATCAGACATCCTGCAACAGATGGGCAAATCCTGCCCAAACTTCTGTCTTGAGATTTCACCCGAATCACACGACCCTGCGATAAGGAAATCTATAGGTCGTAGCTATTCTAATGAGGCTCTGGAGCAGACACTGGATGATGCTCTCAATGTCGGCTGCGGGCGACTGGACGTCTTTTTTATGACCGGTCTGCAGAATCAGACCACACAGTCGGTAATGAATACTGTTGACTATTGTGGATACTTAATGGAGAAGTTCAAAGGAGATAAAAGGCTCTCGCTTTTTATTGCGCCGATATCACCCTTTCTCGACCCGGGGAGTCTTGCCTTCGAGTACCCGGAGCGTTATGGCTATAGAGTGCTGTTTCGAACGCTGGAAGAGCATCGCCAGGCTCTGCTTTCGCCAAGCTGGAAGTATTCCCTGAACTACGAGACGGAGTGGATGGACCGCCATCAGATTGCTGACAGTGCTTATGAGGCCATTCTACGCCTTATTGGTTTGAAGGCAAAATTTGGCGTTATCTCTAAAGAAATGGCTGCAATAGGGCAGCAACGTATCATTACGGCAAGAGATATGATGCACCGTCTTGATGATGTCCTGTCCAGAGATAACTATGAGGAAGAGCTATCTCGTTTAAAACCCGAAGTGGACAGGATTAATGCCTTTCCCGTGAGTGAGAAAATACAGCTAGAACTGCCCGTCGGGCTGGTCAAAATAAGGTTCTTAAATTCCCTCTGGTCGTGGATGACCGGACGCTGAAAATTACCGTTTTAACCTCCACACCGTCCCTTTCGGAGTATCCTCAAGGGCTATGCCCAGTTCGTATAACTTTTTCCTTATTTCATCGGCAAGCTGCCATTGCTTGGCTTCACGGAGTCGAGTGCGGGTGGAGATCAGAAGCTCAATAAATGGCAAAGCGTCCGGAGTTAGCTTTTCTGGTGGTTTGAGGGTCAAGCCCAGGATATCCGATAGCTCTGTTAGCAGTTGCTTTCCTTGAACAACTTTATAACCTTCGTCACTCAGACGGTTAACATCTCTGACTAAATCGAACAGGGTAGCCAGCGCCTGAGCAGTATTAAAATCATCATCTATAGCTTCGACAAATCTGTTCCGGTAAGACTCAATATCTATTAGTGCATCTTTTTCTCCTTCGGCTTCGCTCTGAGCTACCTGCCGCAATCTCTCTACTCCCCGCTCCGCTGCCTCCAATGCCTCCTCTGAATAAGTAAGCGGGCTGCGGTAGTAAGAGTTGAGGCTAAAGATGCGGATGGCGTCGGCACTGTACTTTTTCAGAGCCTCCCTTATCGTTATCAAATTTCCCAAGGACCGGCTTCCTTTTTCCTCGCCCACCAGCACCAGCCCGTTATGTAGCCAATATCTGACAAACGGTTTCTTGCCAGTGAAACTCTCTGACTGCGCTATCTCGTTTTCATGATGCGGGAAAATTACGTCCTGTCCCCCGCCGTGAATATCTATTTGCTCTCCGAGGTATTTTATAGACATGGCGCTGCACTCGATATGCCAGCCGGGTCTACCCTTTCCCCATGGGCTTTCCCATGATGGCTCCCCAGGCTTGGCTGCCTTCCACAGGAGAAAGTCCATCGGGTGTTCCTTCTCCTCTCCCGGCTCGATCCGGGCTCCAGCCATCATTGAATCCAGGCTGCGCTTCGATAGCTTCCCGTAGTCCGGGGCTCTCCTCACCCGGAAGTAAACGTTGCCACCGACAACATAAGCAAACCCCTTATCAAGCAGACCCTGAACAATTTCTATCATCTTATCTATCTCGCCCATTGCCCGGGGATAGAAATGCGCCGGGAGGACGTTCAATGCCTTCATATCCTCGTCATAGCGTTCGACATACTTCTGTGTCAGTTCCTGGACAGAAACACCGAGGCGGTTGGAACGGGCAATGATATTATCTTCAATGTCAGTTATGTTCTGGATATGATTCACCTTGTAGCCTCGGAATTCCAGATAGCGCCGGACTACGTCAAAGAAGATGTAGCTTCGAGCATGGCCAATATGAGCATCATCGTAGGGATTGATGCCACAGACATACATCGTTACTACATCACCCTGGGGTATAAACTCATCTTTCTTGCCGGAAAGGGTACTATTGATTTTCATACTCTGACTCCTTCTATCAAAGCGACGGCATAAGCGGCTATTCCCTCACCCCGACCGATAAATCCCATCCCGTTGCTGGTGCTTGCTTTCACACTTATACAGTCAAAATCAACGTCCAGTGTCTCACTCAGCTTCTTGCGTATTCGGTCAATATAATCCCTGAGCCTGGGTTGTTCAGCTACAACCGTGGCATCAATATTCACTACCTGCCAGCCTTTCTCGGTAAGCTTATCTTTTACTTTTTTAAGTAGTTCCAGGCTGGAGATACCTTTATATTCCGGCTTGCCAGGTGGAAAATGACTGCCAATGTCTCCGAGACTGGCTGCCCCGAGTATCGCATCAATAATAGCGTGAGTCAGCACATCGGCATCGCTCCAGCCATCAAGCCCTTTATCAAATGGTATATCTACCCCACCCAGCACCAGCCTCCGCCCCTGAATCAAAGGGTGAGTATCAATACCAATTCCAGTGCGTATCTTACTTTCCATATTTTTTAATCAACACCCTGGCTAAAGCCAAGTCATCGGGTGTAGTTATTTTTATGTTATCGTAGGAACCGATATAGAGTTTAACCTTACCGCCGAAATGTTCCACCGCCCGAGCATCATCGGTCACCTCATACTTCAACTGACGGTAGGCTTCACTTATTATATCAAATCGGAAGGCCTGCGGGGTCTGCACTGCCCACAGGTTATATCGAGGAGGAGTCCCCTGGACAATATAGTCTTCTCCGGCAACCTTGATGGTATCGGTAACCGGGACAGCAGCCACCGCAGCGCCTGTTTCCCGGGCTGTCTCCAGCCCGCGCTCAATCAGGTCACCAGCTACCAGTGGTCTGGCTCCATCATGGATTACCACCCAGTCACAATTTTTAAGTCTGCTGAGTCCCGCGACTACCGAGTCCTGTCGGCGCTCACCGCCGGGGCAAACATCTGTTACTTTTGACCATTTCTCTCTGTTCACCAATCGCCTTCCCCGCTCTTTGTTTTGTTCACTGAGGACAACAACTATCTGGTCAATAAGGTTGCACCTCTGGAAGGTTTCAACTACTCGGGTAAGCACAGGCTTTCTACCTAGCAGGGCAAACACCTTGTCTATCCCGCCCATCCGCTGGCTGGAACCTGCCGCCACAATAATCGCCCCGACCCTTTGCTGTTTAGCCATTATATTATTATCCTTTTTCACATCCAGGTTAATTCGAGTTTACACATATTTAGACTGTTTATCAAATATATTAATTGCATTACTACCGAGTTCGTAAATCCGCATCTAAAAAGGTAACCTCGATAGTGACATTGCGACGCCATCCCGACGAAGGTCTTCTCATCAACGTCATTGCGACACCATCCCGACGAAGTCGGGAGGCGAAGCAATCCGTATGCAGGCTCTTGCTTATAAAATCCTTGGCCTGAGATTACTATACCCAGTAGTAAAATCTAATTTCATTGTGCTATACTTTGCACTACGAAAGATGTAATTTGGAGTTCTGAAAATGGATGCTATTGAAGCTATTTTAGCCCGGCATAGTGTGCGTGACTTCAGTTCTAAGCCCGTTCTCAAAGAGACGGTAATGAAAATTCTGGAGGTGGCCACTCGCAGTCCGTCCGCCGGTAATGGTCAGCCTTGGGAAGTCTTCGTTGCCAGCGGAGCTACTCTAGAGAGGATTCGCCTGAAATATCGAGAACGTTCGCAGAATGGAGCCGGAGGTCCTGGTAGACCTGCCGGTCCTTCTGGTCCAGGTGGTCCCCCTCCCCAACCTGCTTACATCCAGGAACGTATGACCCAAATCAGAATCGAACGTCTTAAATTACTGGGGCTTGATCCTGCCGATCCAGCGTCTGGTAGAGTTTTTATGGAGTGGGGCTCCCGCCTTTTTGGCGTACCGGTGCTGGTTATTATTTGTATGGATAAAGCTTTATCTTCTAATTTGGACATCGGAATGTTTATTCAGACTATCTGCATCGCCGCGCAGGGCTATGGTGTCGATTCCTTTATCGCGGGAGCCTTTGTTTCTCAGCAGGATGTATTACGAAAGGAATTGGAAATTCCAGACAATCTGAATATCATCACCGGCATTGGACTCGGTTATCCAAACCCGGATAACATTATCAATACATACCACAGTCCCCGCCGACCGATTCAAGAAGTAGTGAGATATAAGAGCTAGGCACACAAAGCAACATTGTTCTTGAAGTCGAGGACTACATTCAAATCTCAGCGTATTCAGGAGAGTTTAATGGATATTATCAATCAAAACAGCCTGTCTAAAACACTCGATGTCTTGAATGAAGTGTTCTTTTTCCAGCAACCTCTCACACGGTTGCAGAGGGAGCAGGTAGCAGAATGGCTCGTTAGTCGACAGGGTAAACCCGGCTCATATGCCGGTATGTTTGCCCCTACCGAACTCGATTTCAGAGAAGGTGCCGGACTTTTCACCGGGGAAATAGTGCAGTCCAGAGCTGCTATCGCCCATATCCTTGGTGAAGAAGCATGCCGGGCTATTATTCTGATTGATGTACAGTTTGATGATGTCCGCCAGACTTTAGAACGGGCTAGTCTCGGTATGAAGACCCGGCTGGGTCCACCGTCAGGCATATACTGCTGTGGCAAATGCACCGCCGCTTTATGGCGTCATCTGGTAGTGGGAGGTCTTAACGACTCTCAACGTCGGTTAACCGCAGGCTTAGAAGCATTGAAGGCACGCCGTGACGGTGAAGGCAGATGGAGGACTTTTCCATTCTATTACACTCTTCTCGCCTTAAATGAGATAAATAGTCCATTAGCCATTGAGGAAATGAAGTATGCTTCACCGGTTTGTGAGCGATACCTGATGCGAGTTTCAAAGAATGATAAAACAACCCAGCGGCGTCGAGTTTTGCTTGAAAGAATATTAGGAAAGTGCTCGTCGATATAATATGACAGTCAACCCAAAAGAGTATGAATTTATAAAGAAGATTGGAGGGAAAATATTATGGGTCAAAATATTGACGAAGGTAAAATGCCAAAGCAGCTTCGTAAGGAACGCGAAAAAAGATTGATGGACGCTATTCAACTCAGGATCCCGGACCGGGTCCCGGTCACCTGTCCGATTGGCTATTTCGCTGCCAGATATGCCGGCATACCTTATTCTGCCGCTTACTATGACTATGATACATGGTACGCAGCCTACAAAAAGACTTTGCAGGACTTCCAGCCGGACTCGGTGTTCCCGCAGGGATTCACACCGGGGAAAGCATTAGAGATTCTAGATCCTAGAAATATGAGATGGCCTGGATATGGGGTTGATCCTTATCACGGGCATCAGTCTATAGAAATCGACAATATGAAGGCAGACGAATTCGACCTGTACATGAAAGATACGTCCGATTATATGTTCCGGATATTCATGTCACGCTCCAGCGAAAATGTAGAGGGCTTGTCAGCACTGCCTAAGTTATCCGACCTTGGCGGTGGTCCGATGGGCATACAAGCGCTGGCGCTTGCTTTTGCCGATCCGAGGATGGTGAAGGCAACCCACACCTTACAAAGAGCCGGCCTTGAAATGAGGAGATGGCGCTCCAGGCAGGAAAGGTTTAACAGGCTATTACGCGATATGGGTTTTCCCGCGTGGAATCAGGGTGCCGCGATGCCGCCCTATGATGTAGTCTCTCATTCCCTGCGGGGGATGACAGGCACCATATTTGATATGTTCCGCCAGCCGGATAAACTCATCGAACTTTGCGAATTCATTCTGAAAAAGACCCTTGAAAGGCCAATGCCCGAACCGAGTGAGAGTGGGAACACCAGGTTCTTTATGACCGTCACGCGGGGCTCGGATGACTTCCTTTCGAAAGAGCAGTGGGATACTTTTTATTGGCCGACATTTAAAAAGCTTGTCCTGGCGTTAATCGAACGGGGAGGGACACCCTCCATCTTCTTCGAAGGTAATTGTACATCACGGCTGGAGTATCTGCTTGAGTTTCCCAAAGGCAAGCTACTGGCCCGGCTTGATAATACAGACATTTTCAGAGCCAAGGAAATACTGAAAGACCATATCTGCATCGAGGGGAATGTCCCGTCCACGTTACTGGCGACAGGTACAGTCCAGGATGTGAAAGACCTCTGCAAGAAATTGATTGATGTCATCGGCAAGGGCGGCGGTTACATACTGTCACCGAGAAGCTCCACCGATGAGGTCAAACCGGAAAATCTTAAAGCAATGATAGAATTCACCAAAGAATACGGTGTATATAGATAAATATCCCATTCTAAAGTTTATATATTACTATGAGAATATCAGGGCTAGGTTCTCTCTTTATATGATGTACAACGAGATATCATATAAAAATAAATAGACTAAGCCGGTATAATTGCGTTAATGTTGTGATCAAGAGGAGGAAAGTAATGGAGACAAAGCCATCAACGTGGAAACCGATAGTCGCCGGCATCCTGGATATTATTGTCGGAGTACTTTATTTTCTGGGTTTTTTCGGGGTGACAATAGCAGCTATCGTTATCGGTAGCACATCGTACTGGAGGGACTACATTGAGCCTGAGATCTACCCGATGAGTATTGGAGTCCTGGTAGGTATCTTGATCGCCACCTCGGTGTATCTGTTAATAGTAGGTATATTGTCTTTACTCGGCGGGATCTCGGCACTCCAAAGGAAAAGGTGGGGTCTGGCACTGGCCGGCTCAATAGCCGCTGTTCTGGGCAGTACCTGGGTATTAGGTATAATCGCCCTAGTATTCACGGCAATGTCTAAGGATGAGTTTGATTAGGTCTGGCTTACCTGGTTCTCAGATAAAGAAACCTTCTATATGATTATCTCAAGATTCGGGTCGTTCGATATCAGGTGTTTACAGGCTTCGATAATAATGTCCTTACCGTAATCACAGTTGACCTTAATTGACATATAGGTATCATCGCCGGTGAAGATAACCGGAAAAGTTTTACAGACCACAGACCTGACCGGATACACCTTACATTCATTCTCTTTAGCGTTATAAAAAGGACAGGGCAAAGGCAACCACCTGGTGAAACCCAGCTTTATCAACTGGAATGGATAGGACACAACCTGCCCTACAATGGTCTTCTCTTTTAAGGATTCATAAGGTGTGTGGAGATATTCGGCAATTGTCTTAAGCTCGTCTTCGAATACTTCTATTCCGGGACTTCCCGGATTCAGTGGATTGGGTATACAACATCTACTGCACTTCCTACATTCGGAGTAGGAAAGCACTTCCCGCACCTTTTCAGGAGTGCAAGGTATAGGTACATTGAGGGATATATCATCGTTACCCAACACGACCAGAAGTCTGTCCATATCCGAACGCTCGAGGGTAAGGATATTTCTACCTTCAAGGTCGGATAGTCCATATTTTTCTAAGTCAAGCCTGGCAATGTCTTCACCGTATTTCTTGTTCTCCATGTCCATATTCTACTTCTATGAACTATAGCGTGCAATCTGGCTACTAAGAGTTAATAAACCAGCCTGGCCCCTGTTATTACCCTCCACCGACTGCTTGACAAAGAGCGGTTTAATGGTGTAGTGTCTTTCAGGTTTAGCTAAAAATAAACTAATTTTTAAATACTACTAGCGATATGCGAATGTGCAGAGACAAAAATAATAAATAGTCTCTCTTAGATTAATGCTAGATAAGGAGAAAAAAGAAAATGGCTGTATCGAAATACGGGAAATATATATTAAGAGGAGTCAAAGGGAAAAAACCACGCGGAGAAGCACCAGGAGTCACAACGGTAGCCCTGGAGGGCTTAAAGGACTGGGCTGGAATCCAGCATCGAATGAACTGGAAATACATTTCGCAATCCGTTCTTATGGACAAGGAACCTCACTCACACGACTTCGATGAATTCCTGTGCTTCCTCGGAATCGACCCATCAAACGCTCTGAATTTCGGGGCGGAAATTGAGCTATCACTGGGTAAAGAAGGAGAAAAACATATCATCGATGCTGCCTCAATCATTTGCATTCCTAAGGGATTAGTCCATGGACCACTTAACTTTAAGAAAATCGGTAAACCTGTCATTTTCTGCAATATCTACAATTCGCCCGAATATATAAAAAAACCGGTATCTTAAAGAAGTTTACTTCTAAAGGACTCGCAAATGGCATAAATGATAATAAAGGAGAATTCAAAAAATGGCTGAATCGAAATACGAAAAGTATATATTGAGAGAACCAAGAGGACAAGGAATGCCTCCAAGGAGACCGACACAGACGTCAGGGATTACGTTAAGTGAAGAATTGTTCTCGTCGCTTGGCAAATTCGACATTAACTTTAATTTCGTGGGTGTTTTAGCTCCTCATGTTCTGGGAGACCCACCCCACAAACATGACGTCGATGAACTCCTGTTTTTCATTCCCAGTGACCCGGAAATTTCTCCAGACCTCGGTGGAGAAGTAGAGGTTGCATTAGGAGAAGAATGGGAAAAACAAACAATTAACACTGCCGCCATAATCTGCCTTCCGGCAGGAGTCCAGCATGCCCCAATCTACATTAAGAAAGTAAATAAGCCTTTCTATTTCGGGCATTGTCTACTTGCTGCTAGATACGGTTCCAATGCAACCCCCGCTGTATAAAAGCCTACGAAAAAAGTATTAGAAAAAAAATAAGGCTGGAGGATTAAAATCCTCCAGCCTTATTTCTATTTGGCGGTCTCAACAAGAATACATATTTAATATCCCATAGATTTCTTGAGTGTCTGGTCGACCCAGGGATATTGTAACCATGTACTATCCAGGGTCATGTAACCGCACCACGTTTCACCGGTGTAGTTCTTAAGCCAGGGCCACCACAGGACATAAAGTGGGTAATGCGGGGCTGGTATGGCATAAACCTGCGCGAGGAGGTATTTCGTCAATTCTTTGGTCACTCCCATGGCTTCTTTCAGGCTTGTTATGCCGGCGGCGCGTGCCTTATCAGCCATTTCGTTGATATATGGTTCGTTAAGACGAGAAGGGTTCAGCCAGCTGTCACCGGTGTACTGGGCTTGCTCGGGGTAGGTGGAACAGGGAGAGATGAACTGGGCAAGCATCCCTTTCCAGGAGCGGGCGATATTGACGCTGATAAGTTGACCGAAATCAGAAACAGTCTTGAGTTCTACATCAACACCTATCTTGGCCCAGTAGTCCTTTAATATCGAGTAGTAGTCGGCCGAGCCAGACCAAATAGTCAGGTCGGTCTTGAAACCGGTCGGATATCCGGCATCTTTCAGTAACTGTATAGCTTTTTCAGGGTTATAGGTAAATAGCTCTTTTGTAGAGGCATCCATCTCGGGGTCGTCAATACCGAGGTATAAATCGGCATAAGCCGGAGTATAGAAATAGGGGAAGTTAATCAGGGTTGCCTCTCCTTGATAGAGTGAATCATTGATTGCATTCAGGTCGACACCCAGCATCATAGCACGGCGGACGTTTAAATCATTGAAAGGTGGTTCTTCCAGCCTGAAGAATACCGGCGAGTTATGACCGCCGCCCCGTTTTGCTGACTTCAACTCAGGTATTTGTGAAAGCATTAGTTGCATATCTTCATAGGTAAATCCTTCCATCTGGTCGATATTTGCCGTTCTTAATGCTGCCTGCCTGGTTGACAGGTCGGGTATGATGATATATTTTATTTTGTCAGCGTAAGGTAACTGGTTACCCTTTCCCGGACCAACCGGGTCGGTCTTCCAGTAATTCGGGTTCCTTGCCATCGATATCATGTTACTGACTACGTAGTCTGTAACATAATAAGGACCCGTACCGACGGACAGCATTATATCAGTACAGGATTCATATCCATATTTGTCCCATAACTCGGGAGGGAATATCAGGGAATATGAAAACAGTCGCATGATATTATCCAGGTGTAGCTTAAAGGGGTGCGTAATCGTGATTTCGTTCGGTCCTGTTTTGACGGGATGAATACCCTGACACATGGGGAAACCTTGATAGTTATCGGATTCGGGGTTATTGATATACTGGTCCAGGCACCAGAGAACGTCATCGGTGGTCATCTTCCGTCCATTAGCCAGACGACCGGCTTCGGTACCCGGCTGCGCAAAGTAGACGTTATCGCGTACCTGTATCACAGTATCAACTGTCTGTGCACCCTCGTTGACATGAAAGGACCAGCTCTCCGCGATAAAACCAGTATAAAGATCCGGGACGTTGGTACTATCTCCCCAGTCTACGATATTTTCACCATAACCTCCGGCAGGACCTTTTGCCCAGTCGCCGTCCCAGATACTCTGATGAGCCAGATGTTGAGGAGCCGTTGCAAAGAAACCCAACAAGTTAAAATTGGGATCACCCCCCGAAGCGAGTGTAATCGTGCCACCATATTGGGGTTCCTCTGTAGAGGGCTGAATTACTTCCTCTTCCTCTTCTTCCTCTTCTTCCTTAGTCGTAACTACCTGCCCTCCTTCCTCTGTGACCTTCGCTTCTTCTTTCGGCCCGCAGGATGCTATCACCAGAGATAACACCATCAGGCAACTTACTATTATCCAGATAATTTTACTCTTCAATGAAGTTTACTCTCCTTTCTCAATGTAGCCATCTACGAATTATTATTACTTTAGTCTTTTTAGACAATGGCTGTAATCCATTGGTATTTTAGGTTTCCTATGTCAAATCTACGCCTCCTTCCCTGGCTTTAACTTTTTAGTCAATCACTCACTAATGTTAGCTAACTATATCGTAGCCTATGTAGTATACGATGTAAGTAATAATATAAAATGCCAATTTATACATTGTCA
>CAYOHA010000033.1:0-8185 GCA_964403625.1 uncultured Dehalococcoidales bacterium
CTATCTTTCGGGATATATCTCCTCCCGGTCGCTCAATCTTGATTACATCGGTACCTAGGTCAGCGAGTATTTTCCCGCAGAGAAATCCTTTTTCGTCAGTAAAATCTAATGCCCGGCAATTGCTCAGCATAGTAACTCTCCACTTAAGGTAACAACTTTTAAAGCAACCTATATTTGCTTGAGATATTTTTTGGCTATTATTAATGCCTTCTGAGGTTCAACCTGACTGAGTAAACCTATAGCGTAGAAAATATAGTGTTCATCTAAATAAAACTTAGGATTCTTTGGTTTGAGAGAAAAAGCATCTTCTTCCCGGAACAAAGCTCCCTCTAATACTTCTCGTGGATTACTTGAGAAAATAATAGGCCCTCCTGTCCCGATAATTGTTTTGATGTTGGTCAAATCCTTGCCATGTTGGACCAGCTTTTCACCGGTGGGAGTGTAGACTACTTCTATTTTTCCGGCATGCCGGTCCATAGCTACCTGTATCATAATACGAGATAACAATCTGTGACAGGCGAATTCCTCTTCAGTTTTAGGGAGTTTGCCGTTACGAAACCCCTCAACTATAGATTTAAAGTCGGGCGATGTCTCTATTCCCTCGACAAGCCCTAATAGAGTGTCTATATTATATTTCAAGCCGAGGTCACCTTCAACAGTCCGTTTCTGGTAGGGCTCTGGCAATCCAACTACGGATGTGTCGCTACGACTAGGGCGTCCGTGAGCGATGGAGTGAACGTCGGTAGTGGCCCCGCCAGGATCAATGACGATGAGTTCACCGAGGCCGGAAACTCCGTCGCAACCTTCGGCAACAAGTTTAGCTGCTTCCAGTACGGCTGAAGGTGTCGGCATAATAACATCCTTGATGATTGATTTAGCCTGGGCGATTCCTTTAGCTTCAATGATGTTTTTCATGAATAACTCTCGTATCTCCCGGTTGCACGAAGCTACATCAAGTACGTCTATCTCAGGCATTACATTTTTGGTAAAGATAACGTTCTTATTATCATCTTTGAAAATGGACCTTATTTCGTCGTAGGTTGTTTTGTTCCCGGCAATGATAATATTAGATATGGCACGGCTAGTACGGGAGAACATTTTAGCGTTATGAATAATGACCTTTTCGTCTCCGCCGTCTGTTCCGCCAGAGATAAGGACTATATCTGGTGCAGCAGCCTCTATTTCTCTTATTTCCTGCTCTGTAAGTTTATACGAGTAGCAACCAATCACTTTAGCTCCTGCTCCCAAAGCAGCGTGGTTTGCCGCTTTACTCGTATAATCGGGGACAAAACCGGAACAGACCATACGCAGCCCACCGGCGGCACTGCTACAAGCTAATGCTTCCTTCTTCTCTATGCTTCCTATGCCCGTACTATCAACTATCAGCTTTAAGGCTTCGTCAAGGGCTAAGGTGATATCTGTTTCTACTGTTGAGGGTACACGAGCTGTTGATATTAATTCTTCTTTATCAAGGTCAATCGCAACGACTTTGGTATATGTACTACCGAAGTCAATAAAAAGTCTTATACTATCCATTCCACCCAGCCTTTTTATGGAATTTGCCTTTTCTACATCTTCTTTTTCGCCTTCAAGTCATTCTTAAGGTTATTAATCGCCGCATCAAGATCCGCCTCGGGCGGATAGACTCTATCAAATCCTAGTTTTTTAAATTTTTCTTCGTCCTCTTTGAAATCGTGTCTGCCTAGCCCAACGATTCCTCCGATATAAAGAAGGACATCTTCAAGACCAGCTTCCAGGCGTTTTTCATTAAATCCTTTAAGGTCAAGGTCAGCCATACCATAGAGTGAACTCATTAGGATAGCATCGGCATGTGTTTCTTGAGCTACCTTAATAAACTCCTCAGGTGATACCTGCATACCTAGCGCTACGACATTGAATCCAGCGTCTTTCAAGGCACGGGATAAGACTTTGGTACCAATGACATGGACATCAGAGCCTACGGTACCTGTTATTATTGTTGGTGCTTTTTTCATCGCTGCTCCTTCCGAACTCATTGAACTCTAATAAATAGGAAGACTACTGGTTATAAGGAGGTAAGCCGACAATTTTCCCTTTACTTAGACTCCATAAGTCTCTTACAGTCGTATAGTAATCTACTTTCTTTCCTTCTATCTTTTCTCTCTCTGCAATCTTCTCGCGGTGGAAATCCTTAATATCTTCGGGTATCGGCAAATTGCCAAACTCGAAATAACGGCAAGCCCCTCTGGCGTCTCTCACTCCCAGCACCTCATCTTTGACGGTTACATTGGGGCTCCATGGTGAATCAAGCACTCCGGACTCGACAGCCTTTACCGTACCTTCGGCTATATCACCGTCACCAAGGTCCAGCACTCTTTCGAGAATTGATCTTACTTCTGCTTCAGTTATTTTCTCTTCGATATCAACACCTTTAATTTCAATCTCAAGTTTCTGTTCTCTAACCACATCGAACATCCATTTAGCCGCTCTGTAGCTTACCTCGTGAGTTTCTGCGGTGGGAATACCTGCTCCCTCGTCAATGCTTCTCAGGTCAACTGCATTGCATTTAGCTAGTGCTCCTACCATCGCTACGTAGGTGAGATAAGCAAAGGCTCCTCCTAAATGCCTGGCAACAGGGAAAAGGGGAGTCTGAGCAGGGCAAGTACCCGTTATCATACAGTCTTTATACCCGAATCTGTCCAAGTACTCCCTGATTAACCTTGGTGCTAGCCTAATCCAGGCTATATCCTGGGCTATATTCCCCATACAATGTACCAGTGGGTAGAGGGCTTTCTGTCCCTGCTCTGCTGCAGTAACTGCCTCGATAACCAGTGTGGCGATATTTACGCTCAAAGGAAAAGGAGCGCTGGGGAGCCATCCATGGAGGTCAGTGCATAATATCACTCCTCTATCGGCATACCATCCGACTAAACTCATACGCTCCATACTGCCTTTGACAAGTTCTCTCATTGTCATCTTTTTCGAATAGCTGCCAAAACCCAGGAATCCTATACCTCCGCCGGCTGTTGTCATTCCTGAAGCAATAGCAATATCACCACCGGCTGCTCTGGGACTGAAGGCGGCATCTACACTCTCAACGAGTTTACGGCACCCTTTAACTCCGTAGTAGTAGATCGGAAATCCATTCAGTAACGGCTTGCCGGTTTTTTCCACATCCTTCATAATATCGGCAACTTTTTCGTGCTGACCGGTCCGTGTGTAGCTATCGGTCGTTACCGGAATAAGTACCACGCCGGCATCTCTTATTGATTGACATAGTTTAATCATATCCTTGAGGAGTGGTGTTCCTGCCCTGGGGAAAACACTCATTCTACCCTCAGCCTCAAGCTTTTTCATCACTTTCCACCAGACTTTACTGTCAGGCAGGCTCTTCTGGTATGCTACGGATTCTTCAAAATCAACTTCATTACCATGGGGCAGACGGGCTAACTCTTCCCGTCTCCTCTTCAACAATAATTCCTCATCAACTCGTTTGTTCCTTATCTTTTTCTTTACCATACTTCCCCCTTTCTTCGGTCACTTTGATAAATCCTAAAAACGTAAGTATTTGCCAAAAACCGATAAGTGGATATTATTGTGTTAAACTGTAACAAGAGAATATACTCTGCTTGATACCTGTGTCAAGCAAGATATAGTAATACCAAGGTACTTTTATTTAGCATATTTGGGGGCTAGAGTGGCATGGAGAAACATAACTGGTTTATCAACTCTCTTGAAATTAAGCGGACAGTGCTTTAGTCCCTTGGGAATAAAAACTACGGTTGGTGTAGTGATAATATGCTTTTCCTCTTCTTCACCGAGTGATAACTCTATTTCCGCTCCTAAATCCTTCATATTATCCGGGTCACTACCGCAGAAGACCAGATACATATCAAAGTCGTGGGAGTGTGCCTTCTCCTCCATTAAATTAGCTTTGGTGACATAGATGGCAAACATAGAGAAACCGGATTTAAAATCATCTTCTCCGGAAAAGGTGAATACGGGACCAAAGGGTGCATCCGTAATAGGATGTGTTTTAAGATATTTTCCATATTTAGTTTTCGTCATTTTATCGCCCTCCAGTATTTTAATCGTCGGAGTGAAACAGAATTCTAAATATTATGCCCGATCTGTATGCCATCGCGGATAGCATCTACAATCAGCCGTGGTTGGTTGCAGTCACCGATAGCATATATTTCAGGAATTTTACCTTTAAGATTTTCGAGTAGTTTTGTATTCGGGGTAAGAGGTAGAGCGGTTATTATGGTGTCGGCTTCGATGGTCTGTTGTTCCCCTTCTCTAGTAATAAGGGTCAGACCTTTATCCGTGATTTCTACATATTTAACTCCTGTCATCATTTTCACGCCTTTTTGTTCGAACCACATCATAAGTTGTTGTCTGAAATGCATAATCATTCCTTCGCCCAGAGCTTCACCAGTGTCCACAATAGTGACCTGTCTCCCTCTCTTGACTAAAAACTCGGTAAGTTCGCATCCCTGTATTGCTCCACCGATAACGATAACTCGCTTACCGATGGGAAGCCAGAACTTGGTCAGCCATCTCAGGGCTATCGGTCCGAAGAACCTTAGGTAGAATTTCAGCTTGCGGTACAGTTCACTCCCGCTGATTACCTTGCGGTTACTAATTCCGGGTATTTCAGGGATAGTAGGGATTCCTCCCGTTGCCAGGACAACCGCATCCGGCTTAATCTTCTCTATTACCGATATATCAACCTCTTTACCAACGTTTATGCTCACACCGAGTTTTGTTATCTGGTATTTCAGGTAGCGGACAATTTTTGGGAGAGGTTCTATTTCAATGCCCTTTACCATCGCTGCCATAGGTATGGATCCCCCAAGCTTGTGCCCGCTGTCATAAAGGAGAACCTTATGACCCCTTAGTGCTGCGACTCTGGCAGCTTCCATGCCAGCTGGTCCACCGCCGACCACGAGTATCTTTTTCTTCTTTTCCGCAGGTTTATGTATCCACAATTCTTCTGTTCCCAGAGCACCGTTAATACGACACCGTTTGGTTACGCCAGCATCAATGCATGTATCACAGGCAGTACAGGGTGCGATATCATCAAGCTTTCCCGAGGCAACTTTGTGAGGAAGTTCAGGGTCTGCTAACAGGCGTCTGGTCATAGCAATAAAGTCTGCTCGCCCCTCTTCCAAGGCTTGTTCTCCTAGTTCGGGACCCATCCTGCCGACGACGATGACGGGAACAGACAGTACCTTTTTCATCTCCGTAGTTAGAATCAGATTGGCTCCTGCTCCCCAGCGGCTGCGATCGTATTCTTTAGGAAATTCATTCCAGGGGATCGGAGGTTCCGGGTAGAAAATCGCTTCGGTAAGAAAAGAGGAAGTATGCCTTCCCAACCAGTGAGACCTTATCTGGATAGCATCGGCACCGGCATCCTGGAGTGCTTGGGCTACCTTCCGGCTGTAATCTGGAGTTATACATTTTTCATTATCGATACCCATAACCTGACCGATTTCGATGCCGTTTATGGTAATAGAAACTGGGAAGTCCTTTCCCAGGCGCTTTTTTATCTCCTGTATAATTTGAACGGGAAACCGGGCTCTGTTTTCAAGGCTTCCACCATATTCGTCATTACGTCTGTTCCAGAAAGGCGAGATAAAATTATGCAGTAAATGGCTACTACCGGCGTTTATATCTACACCGTCGAAGCCGGCTTTTTCAGCCCGCACTGCTGCACTGGCGAATTTATCAACAATTCCCTCAATCTCACCGATGGATAATTCTCTGGGTAATTCATTGTGAAAATCAGTTGGAGAATTCATTGAAACCGGTGAAGCTCCTATCGGCGGACCAGGTATGATAGGTCTTGGTCCCCACATTGATTGCCATGGACCATCATGATTCATCTGCATAAAGGTTGGGCAATCGTACTTGTGAATAACTTTAACCAGTTCGCTAATTCCCTTTATGTACTTATCGTCATCAATGCGGTATCTTTGATGCCAACGCCTGCCAAAAGGATGGTCAACGGTTGGAGACTCTACTATCAGTAGACCTACACCGCCTTTTGCCAGTGCTTCATAAAAAGCCATCATTTTGCCGTCTACATCAAGTGCATCTTCATGCCAGTAGAGCATGGCAGCACCCGTCTTAATCATCCTGTTTCTGGTTTTAACCTTACCTATATAGCCGGGTTCCAAAAGCCTTTTAAATCTTTTTTTGTTAGCCATTCACATTTCCTTCTTGCCATCTTACATTGCAGGTCTGTTTATCGTTTCCCGCTAAACAATTCATTAACTTCCAGGGTTCCGGATGGCATTACTTCCCAAAAGAACTGTATCTTTTTAATCTTAATATTCTTATTTTCATCGAGTATCAGTTTGTACCAGGGTAGGTAGCTTTTTTTCAATAATACTTTTTTAGTCTTGCTGTCAAAAACTTGCACCTTAAGCAGGACAACGACCACCCCTCGCCTGTCATCTATCACGATGTCCTCGGGCACGAAAGTCTCGTAGCTGGAAGGATGCCCTGCCAGGATTTTATAGAAATCTTCACGGCTTTTAACCGATCCTTCAGGCCCTTTTAGTGAAGCAACATACGGGATAAATTCCATATCCGGTGCGAAGAATTTGTCCATCTTGTGAACCGTATCTGGATTCTGTGCATATAGATTGTAAGTTTCGAAGTAGTCTTTCATCCATTTCTGAATAGAGTCATAGTTTAGTTCCATATTTAACACCTCCTGAGACATCAACCTGTTGACAATCTGAAAAAACAAAAAGTCACTCTTGGTTTTCTAGAGATAAGGCGGGAATATATTTTCACTTTTATCTTCCGAAACGGTCATAGAACTCTTTAAATCCTTCAGGCATAACTTCCCAGAAGAATCGAATCGTTTTAATTTTTATATTCTTATCTTTGTCTAAAATCAACTCATAGTGCGCCAGGGCACTTTTCTTTATTGCCACTTCATTCTTTTTTGCATCCACTACCTCCATCCTGAAAAGGACAACGACAACCTTCCGTCTCTCATCAATGGTGATGTCATCTGGTATCAGCCTTTCATACCAGGAGGGATGCGTCTTCGCCGTGTTTATGAACTCATCGGCGCTATGAAAACCGCCTTCTGGACCTCCAATCCCGGCAATATATGGGATGAACCTTAAATCGGGGGCGAAGAATTCCTTCATCCGGTCTGCCGTCTCTGCTTTTTGACCATATACACTATAGGTATCAAAATACTTTTTCATCCACTTCTGGATATTTTCATAGGTCATTTCCATTAGTATGAATCCTCCTTAAATAGTTAATTGGAAATTGCTATCCCGTTTCTCTTCAAGAATAGATTGGTACTTCTAAAAAAAGTATGTGTTAATATTTTTATTGAAAAATCTATATAGATTAGCCACAGTTTATATACAATATTGGCTACTGTCAATATCTTCTACTGCTGTGGGGATGGTTTCTTTATAAACCGGGGTTAAAGGTACCGATTTTAGAGTCTAGGGTTGACAGTGAATCAGACAGGATTTATAATTTCCTATCAATTCAGATTTCAAGTCAAGAATTAAGAACTACTATGAATATCCTTAAGGGAAAGGTAGCTCTGGTTACGGGCGGAGCTTCAGGAATCGGAAGGGTAACAGCACAGTTTTTTGCTCGCGAGGGGGCAAAAGTCATCGTATCTACCGGTTCAAATATAAAGGGTGGCAAAGAAACGGTTGAATTGATTCGGATAGCAGGAGGCGAGGCGATTTTTATACAATGTGATGTCTCAAAAGCAGCAGAGGTAGAAGCGATGGTCGCCAAAGCCGTAGAAACCTACGGTTCTCTTGATTGTGCTTTTAATAATGCTGGTATCGGACCGGATGGCAAGCGTATACCTGTTTTCGATATAGTAGACTGCCCTGAGGAAATCTGGGACCGGACGATAGATATCAACCTTAAGGGAGTCTTTCTTTGTATGAAATATGAAATCAGGCAGATGCTCATAAAGAAGAAAGGAGCTATCGTTAATACTTCGTCAGCCGGGGCTTTTAAGCCAGCGCCGGGTTTTGCGGCATATGACGCCAGCAAAACCGGCCTACTCGGTCTTAGCAAAGCGGCAGCTCTGGAATACGCAGCCTCCGGCATCAGAGTAAACGTTATATGCCCAGCCCCAACCGAGCGAACCATCCTATTCGATAATCTTACCGGGTCTGATGAAAAAGCAAGAAAAAATATG
>CAYOHA010000033.1:8195-15617 GCA_964403625.1 uncultured Dehalococcoidales bacterium
ATGAACGTGATTCCGATGGGACGTCTTGCCACACCCGAAGATATGGCTGAAGCTGTTATCTGGCTTTGTTCAGATGCAGCTTCATTTATTACCGGTCATGTTATGCCTGTTGATGGTGGGATGACTTCAAGATAAAGTCTGGATAAAGAATTCTATTATCTATTAAAGAGAAGAGGTACTATAAGATGGCTACAAACATAACAAACGGATATGCAGGAAAGATCCTGCGTGTCGACCTTTCCAGTAATAAGATAACTGAAGAATATCTAGACAGCAAGACACTTCGTATGTTCCTTGGGGGCAATGGCTTGGGCTCAAAATACCTCTATGAAGAGGTGCCTAAGGGTGTGGAATGGTCTGATGCTGAAAACAGACTGATGTTTATGGCTGGACCTCTTGGTGGCACCCGAGTTAGCGGCTCCGGAACTTTCTCGGCAGTCAGTAAAGGACCTATGACCAATATGGCTGCTTCTTCCCAGGCTAATGGATTTTTCGGTGCGTATCTAAAATTTTCAGGCTTCGATGGCGTAATAATCCAGGGTAAAGCCAAAGAATGGGTCTATCTTTATATCCACGATGGTACGGTCGAGCTTCGTGATGCCCAGCATCTTCTAGGTAAAGGCACACGGGAAACAGAGGACGCTATTAAGAAGAATTTAAGTCTGAGTCGTCAGAGTAGCGTCTTTTGTATTGGTCCTGCCGGTGAGAACCTGGTACGCTTTGCCGCTATAGTCGGTGACTATGGCCATGTAGCCGGTCATAACGGACTTGGAGCAGTGATGGGGTCGAAAAAGCTGAAAGCTGTAGTAGCCGAACGGGGACGAAAAACAATCAAGGTTGCCGAGCCAGAAAAAGTTTCTGAGTTAGCTAAAGCTCTCTTTGAGAATGCCAATAAGCTGGACCCCAATATGAAAAAATGGGGGACTGGATTCATCTTTCCCCGTATTTATATGACAGGTGCCTTACCAGTAAAGAATTATACTACCAATATCTTTGAAAATCCTGAAAAGATGGGCAGTGAGTATACTCGCACCCACTTCAAGGTTAAAATCAGCACTTGTTGGGCATGCCAGATGAAGCATTGTCGGGAGATGGAAGTTACTGAAGGCCCTTATACCGGCTTCATCGGTGAAGAACCTGAATATGAGGGTATGGCGGCAATGAGTTCTGTGATCGGTCAGACAAACCCTGGAGCAACTGTGATGTTAGGAAATAATGTTGACTGGCTGGGTATGGATATTAACGAATGTGGCTATCTCATCAGCTGGATTATGGAGTGTTATGAGAAGGGATATTTGAAGAAAGATGATCTTGACGGAATCGAGATGAAATGGGGTGATGCCGAAGCGACACTGAAGATGCTGAAAAAGATTGCGAACCGTGATGGTTGCGGTAATCTGTTTGCTGAAGGTGTAAAGAAAGCGTCTGAAAAATTCGGTGGTAATGCAGCAGATTGTGCTGTATATACCCTGAAAGGGGCTACACCTCGTGGCCATGACCACCGGGCACGATGGTCAGAACTGATTGATACCTGTTTTTCGAATACCGGAACTGTTGAATTGAGTGGTGGTTTTCCTCATCCCGAACAATTGGGCTTGAAGATGATAACCAATCCATTTGATGCTATAGCTGTATCAACAATGAATGCCCTGACAAATGGACGGCGCCAATTTGAAGACTCGCTGGGTATCTGTTTCCTGGGAGTGCAGGATTTACAGCTGACTATAGATGTTCTTAATGCAGTTACTGGTTGGGACTTTAATATTCAGGAAGCGATGGCGATGGGACGCCGTACCGTTAATCAGTTTCGTGTCTTTAATTTCCGGCACGGACTGACTAAAGAAATCGAGGCACCATCTGTCCGTTATGGTTCTACTCCGGTGGATGGCCCGAATAAGGGAAAATCTATTATGCCTTACTGGGAAGATTTGCGAAGGAACTACTACCTGCAGATGGGCTGGGATCCTGAAACCGGGAAGCCCCGGCTGGAAACTCTCGAAACATTAGGGCTGGGACATACTTATCAAGACTTAAAATAGTAACAAATAGTTCGTCTGATAAATGCTGTACCATATTCTGTTAGAAAAAAGGACAATCAATGACTTGAACACACTCTACGATTCAATGGTTTATTAAAGATAAGGAGAACCACAATGAGTAGTCTCGAAGGTAAAGTTGCTCTGGTTACCGGGGCAGGAAGCATCAGGGGGATGGGACGTGCTGTTGCTCAGAGGCTGTCTAGAGAAGGGGCTGATGTAGTTGTCATTGACAAAGAGATGGCTCCCAAAAGTATCTGGCCTGGAGAAGAGAACTGGCATGGCCTGGAAGCCGTGGTTGAGGAAATTGAAGCAGCAGACAGGAAAGGAATGGCGGTTGTTGCTGACATTAGCAACAGTAAAGATGTTGATGACATTGTAGCAAAAACTCTGGAAAGATTCTCTAAAATAGATATCCTGGTGCACTGTGCTGCTATTCGTGGTCCGGTGGGTCCGACAATTGTCGAACTTGATGAAGAAATATGGAGAAGAGTGATTAATATAAACCTTACCGGCTCATTTCTTATCTGTAAAGCAGTAGCCAGGACTATGATACCCAATCCTGAAGGTAAGAAAATAGTGATTATCGCTTCAGTAGCCGGTACTTTTGGCGCACCGGGAAGCAGCAGTTATTGTGCTTCGAAATATGGTGTTATCGGTCTAGCAAAGACTTTAGCTCTAGAGTTGGCACCGTACAAGATAAATGTAAATGCCATTAACCCCGATACTATAAGTACCAACCTAGTAGACGAACGTATTGTAGCTGCTGCCAAAGCTCAAGGTATCAGTGTTGCTGAACTATTAAAGAAGCGAGCTGAGGGACCACAGCCGGGTCCTAAGATACCACTCGGTAGAAACGGCGAACCACGGGAGGTTGCTGACCTTGTCTATTTCCTAGTTTCCGAAGAGTCAAGCTACATTACTGGAGAGACAATTAATATCGACGGCGGTGCCCATTAACTATCAGGAGAACAGCTATGAATATTTTAGAAGATAAGGTATGTCTTGTTACCGGCGCGGGAAGTAGCAGGGGTATGGGACATGCCATTTCCGTAAGGTTTGCTCGGGAGAGAGCCAGTGTGGTGGTTGTGGATAAGGAGATGGCTCCGAAGAGCATCTGGCCTGGGGAAGAGAACTGGCGTGGTCTGGAAGCTGTTGTTGAAGAGATAAAAGCAGTAGGCGGAGAAGGTCTGGCTATAGTAGGCGATATCAGTAGTAGCAAGGATGTGAACAATATCGTGTCGAAAACTCTGGGAAAATTCGGTAAGATAGATATCTTCATCCAGTGTGTCGGTATTCGTGGCCCGATGACTACACCAATAGTAGACCTGGATGAAGGAGTTTGGCGGAAAATTATCG
Organism: uncultured Dehalococcoidales bacterium; assembly: GCA_964403625.1. Lineage (GTDB taxonomy): Bacteria > Chloroflexota > Dehalococcoidia > Dehalococcoidales > UBA2162 > CAYOHA01. The sequence continues at coordinate 11,591 of CAYOHA010000033.1, forward strand.
ATGTGAATCTTACCGGTCCGTTTCTTATCGGTAAAGCAGTGGCTAAGACTATGATAGCACAGCCGGAAGGTAAGAAGATGATATTTATTTCCTCTCTGGCAGGGTCGAGAGGTTATGCAGGAAGCGCTGCTTATTGTGCTTCTAAACACGGTGTTATCGGGCTTGCCAAGACTCTGGCTCTCGAGTTAGCGCAATACAAAATTAACGTAAATATCATCAGTCCCGGTGCCTTCGATACCAACCTGAGAGACGAGTCCATAGCAGAAAGGGCAAAGGCTCAGGGAATAACCGTAGCTGAGCTTCTCAAGAAGCAAGCCGGAGGACCGCAGATGGGTCCTCGGATACCTCTGGGCAGAATGGGCAGGACTGATGATATCGCTGACCTGGTTATGTTCCTGGTTACTGATCAGTCCAGCTATATCACCGCACAGGAAATCAGGATCTCAGGTGGTGGTGAATAACGGTTATACTAGGAGTTCTATTATATATCGGAATATAAAAACAGCCGGAAAGTATTTAGTATACCGCCTGTTTCTCTATAAATAATTACGATTTAATACCTAGTCCATTTTATTTCCGCGTTCAAACCATGAAGAGCCCCTTTCAAAACCGATAATCTCTTTCACCAGGCATGTTCTGGGGTCTGCACTGGCTCTGAGGATAAGACTGGTAGACGTCCCCCCAATAGCCAGAGTAAGGTCACCTTCCTTGATAAGACCGCTTTTCACACATAGTACTGTACATCCCACGCAGACACGGAATCCCTGACTTATTATGGTTAGTATAGACAGGTCCCAACCAGCATCGATATCCAGGGGGCGTAGATGTCTGGGTAAACCGAATTGAGCCAGCAAATCTCTTCTGGTGGCGTTTGTATTGGTAAGGTTCAAAGGTTCTCCGAGGATGAGTTCATCATTAAGATAACGGACTTTTATACCTTCCTTCTCTAGTTGTGCACGCTTCTCATTGGAAATTGTCACGGATATTTCTGTAATCCCTTGTTTAAGTTGTTCTTCTTTCCGCTTTCGTGCTTCCGGGGAATCATTATCCCGTATGACAATGGGCATAGTACCTTTGGCGGGAGAATTTGGAGACGGATTTGTCACGGCAATAACGTTAAGTCCCTTCTCGCCTTTAATTACTTCCTGAAATTTTGTTAATGTATAACCGCTGGAGTAAACAATAACCGCATTTCGAATACCCAGGTCATCCATTCTCTTCTTAGCAAATTTAACCATTTCGTCAGTATTTGCCCGGTCTGGCTTATCAAAATATATAATCTCCTTAATCGTTCCCATTTTTACTCCTTTCCAGTCGTAATATCTAACTGAGAGCCGATTATATCCAGCCTACCATAAGTGACGAGTGGCGTTCAGGTGAAACATAGATGGCGTGTGTCGGACAGTCTAATTCACAGTAATCACAGCAGTTACAATCATCGGGATACATAATTACGGCTTTCTTCGTTTTTTCGTCAATCCTTATTACGTCTGTTGCACAGCTATTCACGCATATACCGCATCCGTCGCATAACTCAAGGTTGATTTTCTCGATAGTCATTTTAGATTCCTTCCTTTTAATATTATTGGTATTACAACAAGTTTTATCTATTGCCGGTAGCCTTATTTTATGTACGGTACTTAGGTGGTAACCATTCCTTCGGTACCGGCTGTTTCCATAGTTTCATCTTGCCATTTTCCTGCTTGATTTTTATCCACGCCAACCACTCAGGATTTTTTGTTTTAGGATAATCCTCTCTGAAATGAGCCCCTCTGGACTCGGTTCTGAAAAGGCAGGCTTTAAGTGCCAGTTCTGAACCCAGGACCATATTTTTTGTCTCATGGGCAAGACGCAACTCATGGGGGTCAGTAGCATATAGCTTGGGAACAAAGTGGTCTCTAAAGAACTCTACCATGGTTAATGCTGCCTGTAAACGGTCACCATGCTGAATGAGAAGAACATAATATGGCACCATCGTATTTAAAAGTAACTGCGTTACCCAGTTCGGACTATAACCACCTTTACGTTCGATAGGCTCGAACATTATTTTCTTTACCCTGTCTATTTCAGCTCTGTCTACTACAAGTTTTTTGATGCCGGAGATAAATTCGGCAGCACCTTTAGCGGCTCTGGTGCCCATAATAGTTCCGGAAGGAAGACCTCCGAAAGCAGCCGACCTAATACTCAGTGTATCACCCGCGGCGAAGAGACCCGGAATGGTGATGGCACAGTTCGTACCGGCAGGCCATAGTCCCGCTCCAACCGCGCAATCCTGACCTCCCGATATCTTGTGTTTACCACGTTTACGTGGGTCATAGTCTATTCTCTGGCTTTCCATGCCATCAGAATTCTGCTGTCTTTGCCAGACTCTCTCTAACTCCTCGTCGGTAGCGGCATCAAGGTCATGAAATATCGGTCCTCTACCTTCATGGAAAGCTATATCTACCGCAGGACCGACTTCATATCCGTAAGGAATTTCCTTACCTTCTGCATCTACGAAGCGGCGATAAATAGCGCGGGCAGCCCTGCCACCGCGCCATGATGGATATTCGGCAGAACCATGGTGTGAAGAGTGCATATCGCCACCGGTTAGTTCTGCCCCGACTCGGTAAGCCATCGCTTGACCATCACCTGTCATATTATGGGTTTCAGCTCCCACCGTCCTTAATGACCAGCTTCCGGTACAGAGTATCGTAGCCTTTGCCTTATACACGATTGCCGATGGTTCAGTCAAAGGAAAGCCAACAGCTCCAACAACTTTTCCATCCTGGATTAGAAGGTCGGTAACAGTAATTCTGTCCATTATCTTAACACCAACCTTCTCTGCTTGTTTTCTAAGAGGTGGTGGAACCCCTCTTCTGATGATCCGAGCCGAAGCAAACGGGCTATCTACTTTATGTTTTGGTACGAAAACTCCCTCCTTTTCGTTTTCAACAGGAAACGGAACTCCCCAGGAAGCTAGCGTTTCGTAGGCTGCCCATGACTCCTTGATGCAGATTTCGGTCCAATTACGGTCATTGAGATACCCACTTCCTTCAGTAATCATCTTGAAAGTTTCGTCATAATTATCTCCAAAGTCAGGGTTGAAGACCGAAAAACGCATGCCTGCTGCCGCTGAGGTACCTGATTTTCCCACATATGCTTTATCAACAAGGATTACATCAAGTCCTTTCTCTCTTGATTTAATAGCAGCGGTACAACCGGCCACTCCTCCGCCAAGGACTAGTATATCGGTTTCAATAACGGTTTCTTTTGGCATTTGATATCCCCCCTTTTAAATCATTTAATATAGATATATGAACTCGATAATTTTCAGATAGAAGCAATACGTTTTTCTGTTGGCCAGTATTTGGTACCTCTTGATGGTAAGGCAATTATTGCATTACCGGACAACACTTTCTCTTTCCTCTGGTTTATAGCATAACGGTCGATATCCACGCAATAGTCATCATCATTTATATATTTTTTTGTGATTTTACCCTCAAGTCTCACCACATCCGAGTGAAAGATGAATTTCTGGTATCTGGTGTAACTTTTCTTTAGCCATCCATCATCACCCATCCAGTTGGTCAGCAGATTGATTGCCCAGCAGTGTATCTGTGTACCGACAAAGTATGGATAAGGAAGCCCCATAGCATTGGCTGCCTCTTTGTTATAGTGGACAGCATAGACTGGCTCGAGAGCATATGTGTTTGAGTCCCGGAACGCCCAGGCAGGATGACGGCGATACTGGCGTAGTGCCGCGCCATGAGCCATTAGCCGGGGAGTAGGTATTGCCCCACCGGTACAGAAAGAAATTACATCCGTAAGCCCTAACGGTCCTTTTATGATGGGACCGACGGTATCTCCGACTTGAACATCCTCCCAGTACCGTGGATTTACTCCTCTTATCTCCTCGGAGAGTATTTCCTCTTCAATCTTTCTGAGTTCTTCCTTCTTCCAGAGGTGTGGTAGTTTAATATTCTCGTATTTGCCTTTTTCTCTGGCTTTGGCTCTCTCGGTCCTGATGACGGACCACTTGATGCGG
>CAYOHA010000034.1:0-15453 GCA_964403625.1 uncultured Dehalococcoidales bacterium
ACCCAGAAGCTTGCCCGCAAGGGCGGAGGTGGTAGGCTCAACAGGTGGTGCGTTAGATACCTGCCAGGGTGTCTTCACCAGGGAAAAAATCATCATCCCCAGGAAGATGACAGCCACTATAAAAGCCGGAATTCTCAGTTTATTAGACAAGCTCCCTCGCTGGACTTCTCTGGTCAGCATGATAGCTAAGATAATCAATATTGATATACCGCCAACATATATTAAAATCTGCACTGCGGCCAAAAAGTCAGCACTAAGGATGATGTAGATTCCGGCGACAGTCAGCAAACACAGAATCAGGGCTAGGGCGGTACGGAAAACGTTTCGAAGCAGCACCACTGTCAAGGCTGCACCTATGCTAATTATAGCCAGTATCCAGAAAGCAATATCCAGTCCCATCACTCTTCCTCTATGATTTTTTCTACAAGCAATGTCTGCTTGGGTAGTTTAGTGGCAATCTCAGGATAAAAATAGCCGCTGGATTGCTTCTTGCCTGATTCCAGCATCATGTCTTCTTTATTCTCTACCAGCTCACTGCGCCGGTATTTTGCCCGCTCGTAAGCATAACCCATAAATAATGCTTCATAGGGACAAGCCTCAACGCATAAGCCGCACTGAATGCAGTAACCGGTATCCACCTGGTATTTCTCAACTTTGTATTTGTTCTCAACTAGATTGGTTGAGGTGACAATCTCAATTACGCCCTGGGGGCAGGTCTTGGCGCAGGTGGCACAGCCGGTACACTTTTGCTGAGACCAAACAAGCTCATTACCTCGAATACGGCGTGAGGTATGCAGCTTCTGCTCCGGATATTGCGATACCGTCGGATGCCGGAACAGGGTCTTCAGTGTTACCGTCAGACCCTTGGCTATGCCGAGTCCATACCGTTCAAACTTCAACTCTACCCCATCCTAAGCTAAAGAATTTAGACCACACGAGTATCAGTACTGCCGTTATGGCAAAATTGACGGGTATCATTACCCATAGTAAGGATTCTGGTAAGGCTAATACCTGTATGGCGGTGATAATCAGGTTAATTAAGGCTAAGGGAAGGAGGAACTTCCAGGCGAGCGCCATTAGCTGGTCTATTCTAACACGAGGTAAGGTCGCCCATAGCCAGACAATAACTAACCATACCAGAACCGCCTTAACGATGAACCAGAGCCACTCAGGCAACACCGGACCTCTCCAGCCGCCGAGGAAGAGAGTGGTAATCAAGCATGAGAAGAAAAAGGCTTCACCGTATTCTACCAGATAGAACAGTACGAATTTTATGCCAGAATATTCAGTGAAAAACCCAGCCACAATCTCCGAATCCGCTTCCAGCAGGTCAAAGGGACTGCGGCTAATCTCAGCCAGCCCAGCAATGAAAAAGATGATAAAGCCCAGAGGCTGTAACAGAATAAAAGGAATATCCTGTTGAGCCAATACGATATCGTTCATAGATAGCGAACCAACGAGCAGCACCACGCCAGCAATTGATAGGACTACCGGCATCTCATAACTCACCACGGCGGCAATGACGCGCATAGCGCTGATGAGGGAGAATTTATTATTTGAAGCCCACCCGGCCATAAAGATGCCTACCGTTGATATTGAGCTAATGGCTACCACATAGAGGATGCCAATATTCAGGTCAGCCAGCATTCCCCCATTGGTAAATGGCACTACCGCAAAAATCAGAAGTACCGGGACAACGGCAACAACGGGCGCCAGCCAGTAGACTGGCTTATCAATATTGGCTGGCTCGATACCCTCTTTAAGCAGTACTTTCAACGCATCAGCTAATGGCTGGAGTATGCCGAAGAGACCGGTCCGGTTGGGTCCAACGCGCGATTGCATCCGTCCTATCTGTCGGCGTGCCAGATATACATTCACCATAATCATCACGATAACGACGGCGATGATAATTACGGTGAAAAGCAGCCAGTGCCACCAGAACCCGCCCGGCCAGTCAGGAGACAGGGTTTGCAGGTTGCCCAGGTTCACGCCAGAATTGATAATAGTCACTATCTATCAACCTCACCTAAACAGATATCAATGCTCCCAAAAATGATTATCAGGTCGGCTATCTTCCACCCGATTGCCATATCGCGCAGAGCCGACAGATTTAGCAGGCTGGTTGGACGGATATGGCAGCGATAGGGTGCAATGGAGTTATCCGACACCAGGTAAAAGGCGAGCTCACCTTTAGGAGATTCAATATGCGCGTAAGCCTCTCCCACCGGGGGGCGAACCAGGTGAGGTACATCAGCTCTTACCGGCCCAGATGGTAGCTGTTTCAATGCTTGCTCAATGATGTGCAGGCTCTGCCGCATTTCCTCAACTCTTACCCGGTAACGGTCGTAGCAGTCGCCGGCACTGCCGGTGGGGATATCAAACTCAAATCTGTCATAAACGGAGTAAGGGTCTGCCTTGCGTAAGTCCCATTTGACTCCGCTGGCACGTAATACCGGGCCAGTGATTGAGCAGTTTATCGCCTTTTCCTTGGTTAGAATGCCAACCCCCTTGGAACGTGCCAGCAATATCTCATTCTCCTTGAGAAACTGGTCATATTCATAAATATAGCGAGGCATTTGCTCTAAGAATCTGTCCATAGCCGGTAAGAATTCCTCGGGGATATCCTGACTGACACCGCCAACCCGCATATAGTTATACGTGAGTCGCTGACCGCTGACCATCTCGAAAAGGTCTACAATCTTCTCTCTTTCCCGGTACATATGGAGGAAGGGAGTAAAGTAAGCGCCACAATCATTAAAGAAGGAACCGGTAGCTATCAGGTGGTTGGCGATACGTTGTAGCTCAGCCATGATGACCCTCAGGTATTCGGCTCGTTCCGGGACCTTTATCCCGGCCAGCTTTTCCACGGCCAGGACATATGCCAGGTTGTTGCTCATCGAGGAAATATAGTCCAGTCGGTCAGTTAGCGGAATAAACCCCGTATAAGTCCGCTCCTCAGCCAGCTTCTCTATGCCACGGTGCAGATAGCCAACAACTAGCTCTATATCAACTACCACTTCCCCATCAAGGGTTACCCTCATTCGGTACACCCCGTGAGTGCTGGGGTGTACCGGTCCGATGTTAAGTACAAACGGTTCAGTCTTTATTGTCATTACAGGTAGTCCTTACGCAACGGATGCCCCTGAAAGCCGTCCCAGAGGAAAATACGCTTCATATTGGGGTGGCCTTCGAAACGGATACCCATAAGGTCGTAGATTTCCCGTTCCTGAAAATTGGCTCCCTGGTATAAACTTACTATGGAGGGAACTACAAGATTCTCCCGACCATAACACCGTGTCTTAATCACTAGGCTGTGATTATGCGCCCTCGATGTTAGGTGATAGACCACCTCAAAGTAGTCAAAATAATCAACAGCGGTAATACTACTGAGGTAATTGAACTCAAACTCAGGTGTAGTTTTTAGAAAGGAGATTATCTCGAATAAGGATTCGCTCTTGACTAGGAGGCTATCTTTATTTGATTCGATAATACTTGCCGGAAATCGTTGCTCCAGTTTGGCAGTTACTTCTTTACCGGAAAGAGCGATAGTCATCCCTTCTTAACCTTTCTGCGTAAAGTTCCTTCTTTTAGCTATCTTTTTCTGTAGCATCTGGATGCCGTAAATCAAGCCTTCCGGGCGAGGCGGGCATCCGGGCACGTAGACATCGACTGGGATTATGTGATTATACCCCGGCACTACGTTATATGACGAACGGAAAATACCGCCACTAATAGCGCATGCCCCCATAGCTATTACCCATTTTGGCTCAGCCATCTGGTGATATATTCGCCTAATATTCGGTGCCATCTTCCAGGTCAATGTTCCGGCAGTAATCATCAAGTCTGCCTGGCGGGGTGAGGCACGAAGGATTTCCATACCGAAACGTGAGATATCAAAACGAGGGCCCATAGCCGCAATAAACTCAAAGGCACAGCAAGCCGGGAAACATAACGATACCCACGGTGAGGAACGCCGTCCCCAGTTAATAACCCAATCTACCGTGGTCAGCAGGATATTCTGCTCCAGTGCCTCTTCTAGCCACTGGTCAGGGTCGGGGATTGCCTCTTGGCTGTTTGCCTTCAGTTCCTCAATGACCTGACCCTCAACTTGATCAAGCTCGGTATCAGCATAGATATACTGCCTAGGTCTGTCTACTTCCATTCCAGAACCTTCTTCCGCCAAGCATAGAGATACCCGATAACAACAATAAATAACAGGATTAGAACTCCAACAAGACCGGCGCTACCCAGTGCTTTAAGGCCAACCGCCCAGGGATAGAGGAAAACAACCAGTACATCAAGAGCTAAGAACACGAGGGCATAAAAATAGAAGTGGAAGTTAAACTGCACCCAGGTCTTGCCTATGGTTTCCATTCCGCACTCAAAGGTAGCATCCTTGATAGGGTTGGGGTGGTGGGGGACAATTTTGAGAAACCTGAGAATGATGGGGATGATAACTAACAAAAAGGCAAAGAGGACAGTGAAGATGATAAATAAACCAACATAGCCATAATCAGCTATCAACTATTATCCTCCCAAGTCTGAATAATAGCGGTTATCAGTATATCATTTTAGTTTTAAAAAAACAAGGGGGTTGAATTCTCTTGATAAATTATCATAGTGAGAGTATAGTTTTTTACATCTAAATAACGGATAAAGGTTAAATAGAATGACTCTATTGAGGTTAATATGAGTTATTATCTCCATAGAAAGCTAAAGCCAGAAGTCTACTCATTACTGGTGACAATAAGCGATTTCCTCACCGGTCAGGGTATCAAGTCATACATAGTTGGTGGTTTTGTACGGGATTTACTTCTGGGGCGTGAGACGGTTGACATTGACATAGCTGTATCTTCCGATGCTCTGGAGATTACTTCAAAGTTGGCCACTTTCCTTGGTGGTAAATGTGTTCCCTTGGATAAGGAAAACAGAGTAGGTAGAATAGTTCTGGTTAATGGAGGAATATATTCACCGGGAGTACAACTCATGATTGATATCTCCACAATTACCAGTGATATCGAGAAGGACTTAGCGCGACGTGATTTTACGATTGATGCTCTGGCAGTTGACCTGAACCAGTTCGAGAAAAATTATCCTGATATCCAGCTTATTGATCCTTTTAATGGCAGGGATGACCTTCGTCGTGGTATAATCCGTGTAGTCGCTGAGGCGGCTTTTTCATTGGATTCGGCACGCTTACTGCGAGCGGTGCGCCTGGCTGCTGAGCTTGGTTTCAAAATTGATGAGAAGACTGAGACATTAATCCAGGGTTATTCCAACCTTATAACTACCGTGGCTGGCGAGCGAGTAAGAGAAGAGCTTCTGCGGCTGCTAGCTGTTCATGGCTTCGGGAGTATGTTAAGCCAACTTGACAGACTAGGTTTATTGAAAGCTTTATTTCCTGAATTAGATGGTACTAAGGGGGTCGAGCAACCCAAAGAGCACTTCTGGGATGTTTTTGAACATTCAATTAAGACGGTAATTGCTATTGATTTTTTACTCAGGCACGGGATCTGGGAATATACGAGTAAAGAAATTCTAGATGATGTTCCTTGGTCGGCAATGTTATCTAAGCACTTCGAGCAGGAGGTTAGCAGAGGGAGTAATAGAAGAGTACTGCTTAAACTAGCGGCACTTTTCCATGATATCAGTAAACCCCAGAGTAAAACTATCGATGCTGATGGACGAATGCGTTTCTTAGGTCATGCTAAGGAAGGCGCAATCATAGTAGCTGAGATTCTAGAACGGGTAAGATTTAGTACCAAGGAGATAAAGCTTATAGAGACTGAAGTAAATTATCACCTTCGACCAATGCAAATGAGCCAAGAAGGACTTCCTAGCCACCGGGCTATTTACCGGTACTTTCGTGATACCGGAGACACTGGCATTGATATACTATATTTAAGCCTTGCTGACCACCTGGCGACCAGGGGTCCTAACTTAAATATAGAGAGATTCAAAGAGCACGCCCATTTAGTCGATTATGTAATCAAGCAGCACTTCGAGCAGGAAAGAATAGTCCGCCCTCCCAAGTTGGTTGACGGGTATGATATAATCAATATCTTTGGGATAAACCCCGGACCAAAAATTGGAGAAATGCTTGAGGAGATACGTGAAGTTCAAGCCTCAGGTGAAATAACCACCAGGGAGGAAGCTTTAGCCTATATTCGTGAACAAACTGACAAGACGGAGCGAAAGAAAGTATGGTGAGAAGAAACACACTGTTTTTCGTAATAGTATTAATTATTTTTATTCTGGCGGTGTTAATTGTGTTTCCTCTCGGCGTTCCTGGATCGTTGATGACAGTTCATTTCGAGAAGGAGATTACCGAGCAGGAACTAGCGGATGTGTTGGCCGCCCAGGGATATGGAAGCACCACCATTAAACGTTCAGATGAGGGTAATTTCTTAATTCAATTACCTGAATTAACCGTTGAATCTCAGAACACACTAAAGAATGGGTTGACTTCAACCTTAGGTGCAACTACGGTTGCAAAGTTCGAAACTGCCGGTCGGGGTACACTATTCAAGAAGTCAATACGCTTGGGGTTGGACTTACAGGGTGGTACGCGTATCCTTTATAAGGCTGATTTATCTTCAATAGAAGAGTCTGAATGGAATAGTGCTTTAAGTGGGGCAATTGCCGTTTTGCAAAACCGCCTAAATCCTCTAGGGGTAAGTGAGACAAGTGTTCGGAAGTTGGGTAGTGACGAAATTCTGATTGAAGTACCGGGGCGAAGCCTTACTGATAAGGAAAAGGAGAGTCTCGGTAGCGTGGCTTTGTTGGAGTTTGGCGAACTAGCTACAGATAATGAAACATTTAAGTGGGAGAATGAGTTTGGTAAATGGAAGCCAGCTACAGCAGTGATTGACGGGGAGGAAAAGGAGTTAACCAGTCGGTACTTCAAGACAAATACTCAAGTAGGCAGGACCAATCTGGGTGCAATAGAGCTGCACTTTGAATGGGATGAAGAAGGTAGCAAATTATCTGAAGCTATTACCACACGTCTTATCGGTAAGCCGTTGGCTATTTTTGATGGTACTGATGCTCTTCGGGGAGAGGATGGCAGACCTATTGCTCCAACAGTTCAATCAACAATCAAAGATATGGGTGTAATTACAGGATTAAGTTTGAATGATGCCACCAGATTATCCCAGCAGCTGAATGCCGGGCGTTTACCCGTACCTCTGCAGAGGACTGGTGACGAAAAGAATGTTGAGCCGTGGCTCGGAGGGGATTTCGTTGAGAAGAGTGTCAAGGCGGGGATAATTGGTATTCTAATGACCATGCTTTTTATGATTATCTACTATCGGGTATCAGGGCTGATAGCCAGCTTGGCGCTAGTCTATTATGCGGTGCTGACCCTAGCCATCTTTAAGTTGTTAAATGTTACCCTGACGCTGGCTGGCATCGGCGGTTTTGTCCTCTCCATAGGTATGGCGATAGATGCCAATGTCCTTATCTTTGAGAGAATGAAGGAAGAGATGTGGAGCGGAAGGACGCTGGGAGCAGCAATTGACGCTGGGTTCAAGCGAGCTTTTTCTGCCATCTGGGACAGCAATATTACTACGATACTGGCGGGACTTATACTCCTCTGGTTAGGTAGTAGCAATATTATTGCTAGTGATATGGCAAAGGGTTTTTCCATAACGCTTATTATTGGGGTAGTTGTGAGTATGTTTACCGCGATAATAGTTACCCGTGTTTTCCTACGCATGTTTGTGCGTACTGTTCTAGCCCGGAAAGTATGGTTTTTTGCTCCATATCAAAAGAGGGAAAAAGAAAATGTTTGATATTATTGGCAAGAGGTTCTGGTATTTTCTGATATCGGGGATAGTCATCCTAACTGGTATCATTTCCCTTGGTGTCTTTGGTCTTCAACCCGGGATTGAATTCCGTAGCGGCTCCGAGGTAACCATTAGTTTTGAAAAACCGGTAGACAAACAGCAGCTAATGCAGGCATTAGCTGATCTGGGCTACACTGATCCCATTGTAAGAAAAGCTGGCACAGACTTCATACTCGACTTACCGGAGCTCAATGATACAGCTAAAGCAGACCTGCGAGCAGGACTAGCTGATAAATTAGGGCAATATCAGGACGGGGGCTTTCAATTGGTGTCAGCAAAGGCTGCGGAGAATATAACACGTAATACAATCATTGCCGTTATTCTCTCAGCTATCGGTATGCTAATCTATATTAGCTGGGCATTTCGCCGTATGCCCAAACCATTTCGCTGGGGAGTCTGCGCCATAGTCGCTGTTGTTCATGATGTGCTGGTATCAATCGGAGTTTTTGCACTCCTCGGTGGCATATTCGGCTGGCAGATAGATCTAATGTTTATCGCTGGTATTTTGACCGTGATTGGTTATAGTATCAATGATGTCATTGTTAACTTTGATAGAATACGAGAGAACATTAGGAATAAAGGTGAAGCTAATTTTGAGGTGGTGGTTAATGACAGCTTATTAGAGACCCTGTCTCGTACCCTCATTACTGGAGTGGGGACAATATTTGTGTTGATTGCTCTTCTCTTAATTGTTGGCTCATCGATTCAGAACCTTGTGGTCGTGCTTTTAGTAGGTGTGATTACTGGAACCTATAGCGGGATGTGTACTGCTCCTCCCTTACTGGTAGTGTGGAACAAAGGTGAGTGGGGCAGGTTCATTGGGCGGAAGCCCTTGCCTGCTGTTGCCTCTAAAGAGATGTAATAGGCATGTCTTCTATACCATAACTTTGCGCCAGCAGTCAGTGTTTTTATAAGTGTTACGAACTATGCTTGACATGCCTGCACTGTTTAGTTATACTACAAATTGTAGGACCAGGCATTTCTCTTAAAGGGAATGCCGGGCCTTGTTTTAGGCAACGGATTTTAAACCGTGGGACCAAAAGTCCGACGGTTTTTTATTGTTCAAGGGAGGTAACAATATTGTTTTCTACCCCGACGGGTGCGGCGAGACTATTGCTTTTCACGGTCCTTGGTCTATTTGTGCTCAAGATAATAGTGGGCGTGGTTACCGGAAGTGTCAGCATCTGGGCCCAAGTTGTAGATAGCTCTCTCGATATTTTTGCAGTGGTGATTACATTCCTCACGGTAGGTTTTTCAGCCAAACCAGCTGATCAAGAGCATCCCTTTGGGCATGGCAAAGTCGAAGACATCGCCGCTGGCATCCAGGCAGTGTTACTTCTTGGCGCCTCAGGCTCGATAGCTTATGCTGCAATACAACGAATAATATCAGGTGCGACAATTAATCTCCCCGCATCTGGTGCTGGCGTTATGCTGGTTTCGATGTTAGCCAGCATTTTTTTATCTCGTCACCTCTTTAAAGTAGCACAGGCTACCAGTTCTGTGGCATTAGAAGCCAATGCCAACAATATCCGTAGTGATGTTTACTCGACGGCGGGAGTACTGGTAGGGCTGACAATAGTCAGCTTTTTCCCTACACTGAAGATCCTTGACCCGATTATTGCCCTGATAGTGGTAGTACTAATCCTAAGAGCTACTTATCGTGTAGGGCAGATGGCTTGGGGCGGGTTAATTGATGTTAGGTTACCCGCGGATGAAGAGAGACAAATTACTGAGGCCATCAGGGAACACACTACTAAATTAGCTGGTTTTCATAAGATACGTACCCGTAAAGCAGGCAATCAACGCTTCATTGACTTTCACCTATTGCTACCCAAGAATATTAGTGTAGATGAAGCCCATCAGATGTGCGACCATCTTGAACAGGATATAACAAAAGAGTGGCCTAATTCGAGTGTAATTATTCATGTTGAGCCTTGCAGTGTTGAATGTGAACAATGCCCGGTTTCCTCTTGCAGCCTTAGGTTAGATATGGCACCTGTATCAAGAAATGGGGCTGAATAGGAGTATCCTAGACGACCAACAAAATACCCGATGTAAAATACCAGACCCCAAATCCAATGAGCAGCAGGCTGCAGCCAATAAATAGCCATTCTTGGAGTCTTGTTCCCCATAGTGAGTGGGTGCGATAAATTAGAGCCGAGATTAAAGAAAGCCAGATAAAATCACACAGCCAGTGGACTAAAGAAAGAGAAATTAGACCACCAATACCGAAACTAATAATCCTCATTACCAGCATACTACCGATAGTTGCCCACCATACCCAGAAAAATGGATTGAGCACACTGGTAAGGATACCGGCGGTAAAGGCATTATAAGGTAAGTCCTTATCATGCCGGATTACCTCTTTACGGGCTAGGAACAGGGCTATGCCCATCCAGATAATCATTCCGCCGCCAAGTATACTAAGCACCAGCCGAACAATGGTATTTTGGAAAAAGTCGGTAAAGCCAAAGTATATCAGTAATATTAGAGGTAACTCTATTACTATATGACCCAGGACTATCCAGGTACCAGCCCAGGGGGATTTGTAGCTTTTAGATATGGTAATTGCCAGCATAATTCCAGGCTGTAAGACCCCGGATAGTGAAATTACGAATACGCTTGCCAGAATTGGTAGCAAGAATTTACCTCCATTAGATTTTAACATATCAATCTTTAAAAGGTCTCCAGATATTACCCAAGGTATTCAAGTAACCTAACCTTCTGGTTCTACTTAATTAAAGTTAGTGTTATAAAACGATTTGTCACGTCGTCTTTCACATAGTGAAGGACGACGTGACAATCTGGGGGGGGAATTTCAGCTTAAAAAAAATTGGGGCGAAAACGTAATAATTACCATCAAATTATCCTTTGTTAACTCCACCCCACCAGATTACTTCGCTTCGCTCGTAATGACTGTCGTCTATTATTAAATTACACAAAGACCAAGATATAGTAAAAAGTAAAATCCAATTGCTTGAGTTCACTGGTTCGATTCATTATACTGGTAAGTGGAGAAGTCCTATTTGACGTTTATTTGTAGAGTGGTTCACGGTCATAAATTGGAGGTGATGCCGTGTTGCGGGTTGAAAATCTATTTTTGCGATTGAATGGTAAAACAATAATCAACGGTCTGAACTTACACGTTAATAAGGGTGAGATACATGGAGTTCTGGGAGAAAATGGTACCGGTAAAACCACTCTTGCTTACCTTGTAATGGGAGTCAATAATTACCGTGCTAGCGAGGGGAAAATAATATTTGAGGGGCAGGATATCAACGATTTCTCTGTCTCTCAGAGGGCAAAGGCAGGGATAAGTCTAGCCTGGCAGGAGCCAGCCAGGATTGAAGGTTTGAGAGTAAGGGACTATCTCAAATTAAGTGGCAACAATCCGGGAAACGAGCGTATCAACGAATGTTTGCAGATGGTAGGTATGGAGCCACAGCGGTACCTTGATAGAGATATTGATAATACCCTGAGTGGTGGTGAGAGAAAAAGAATAGAGATGGCCTCGATTATAGCCATGCAACCAAAACTGGCAATAATGGATGAGCCTGATTCCGGCATAGATATTGTGTCATTGCCCATCATCCTCAATAGCATGTTGGAATTGAACCGGCGGGGTTCGTCAATCCTCTTAATTACCCATAGTGAACAGATGGTTGAGATAGCCAACAGGGTATCTGTGCTGTGCGCTGGCACAATACTGAGGACAGGTCCGCCAGCAGAAATGAGCCAATGGTTTAAAGAGAATTGCCAGAGCTGTGCTCATATCAATGAGCCGCTATATGAAAGCCTTAACCAGTTGATTGAGAAAGGTAGAAAATAATGATAAGTCGCTCCATTGAGAGAGAATATGCGGGAATGGTTGATGCCTACGAAAAAGCTGGTGGTGATAAGGACTCACTGGCAAGTAAGGATATTGCCAAGCTGGTCATACATGAGAACAAAGTCCTGAGTGCTGAAGGTGTTAACGGACTGAAAGTAGAGACAAAGGAGACTGAAACAGGCGTTAATATCCATTTTCTAGTGGAAGAAGGAGTGAAGATAAAAAATCCTGTCCACCTCTGCTTTGGTGTTCTTCCTGAAGAAGGATTACAGGAAATCATCTTGAAGGTAGAGGCTCAAGATAATAGCGAGGTAAGTGTCATCGCTCATTGTATCTTTCCTAATGCCGTAAAAGTGATACATAAGATGGATGCCGATATTGTGATTGGGAATAACGCCAGGTTTGATTATAAAGAGACCCATTATCATGGGGAGTTTGGTGGTATTGAAGTAATCCCGAAGGCGAAAATTACAGTCGGCAAGGGTGGGGTATGGCAGAGCACTTTCGCCCTGAGTCAGGGGCTTGTCGGAAAGCTGGACTATGATTTCGAGGTATTCTGTCAGGAAAAGGGCGTTGCCGAGCTTGTGGTCAAGGTATATGGTAAAGGGAAAGATGATATAAAGATTCTGGAAAAGATACATCTGAATGGGGAAGGGTCCAGAGGTCTGGTAAAAAGCCGTCTGGTACTGAGTGATAAGGCTAAGGCAGAGGTCAGGGGCGAGACTTACGGCAATGCTCCCCACGCCAGAGGACATGTTGATTGTATCGAATTAGTTAACGGGAAAGAAGCGGTTGCCAGGGCAATACCTATTGTCTCGGTAACCAATGAGATGGCGAAAGTGACTCACGAGGCAGCCATAGGCAGTGTTGACAGGAGACAGGTAGAGACGTTAATGGCAAGAGGGCTGGATGAGAGCGAAGCCGTGGATGTCATCGTCAGAGGTATCTTGAGATAGTTAAACGGGGAAGCTCGAAGGGACTCAAGTCCCTTCGGAATCCATAGACTGGGTTGACCGAAATTGTCATTCTGGAGGAGGCCTTCACTTTGTGAAGGACGACGAAGAATCTCAGGGAGGGGGTAGTTAAGAATCCCCACCAGAGTTTGAGATCCTTCGCTTTACTCAGGATGACACTTAAAAATTCTGGGTAATCTCTCAAGGGGATAGGGTAATGTCCTTAGACCTGACCAAAGTAGCTTTACAGGTTGGAGAAATGCTCTCCAAATTGAAAGCAGGTCTCAGCGAAAGGCAGGAGCATCTTCAGTATGCTCTGAATACTATTCGGCGCCAGGCTGGCGATATTGATAATCTGAAAAAGAAGATTGCTCAAAGCAAGACCACCTGGCTGGTGGCTGGACTGGTTGACGGGCTTGACCAGCACTATAAAGCGCCACTCCTCCCCGCCGAGTTTACTGTAATCGCTAGCGACGGTTCCCATATCGATGTTGACCGTCACCGCTCGGCAAGGTGTTATTTAGTAAATATCGGGAGTGTGGTTCTCCATTATGGAGCCAATCCCAACGCTATCCTTGAAAGCTTTCCCAGTCTCTATGCTGGAGATGAAGACCTGGTTATCACTCCCACCGGCACTAAGGGTCGTGAGCAGTCAGTAGAAGGTACTCTGCTGGGTATTAAACGCACTGTTGAAGAGTGCCAGCGGCTGGTTAAGCTGGCGGCTGAATTACCATCCGGTAGTTTGAATCTGGCTCTGCTTGACGGTTCTCTTATTCTCTGGGGACTGGAGGCGTACCCTGAATTTGTCAGTGAAATACTGCTTGATAATGGTTTTCTAGCCTGTCTCAACGAGCTTAAAAAGCTCAATAAAGATAAAAAAATTGCCCTTGCCAGCTATATCAGTGTTCCTCGTAGTGCCGACGTCACTAATACCCTCAAGGTGGCAATTTGTCCTAATAATCCTCTTGATACTGACCGCTACTGCCCTGAGTGTAAACAAAGGGAATGTGATGCCATTGCCGGCATCCAGGATAGGGAGCTATTTTCTAGTCTGTTAAGCCCAGGAGAAAGGTCAGCAATATTTATCAACCAATCTTCAATAGTAAATAGACATTACGGAGATCACCGGGTCTATTTTTTCTATCTCAGGCTTGAAGATGAAATTGCCAGGATTGAAATTCCGGAGTGGGTGGCGAGGAATGAAGACCTGCTTAGCCTAACCCACAGTCTGATCTTGGATCAGTGTCAACGCGGACAGGGCTATCCGGTGGCGCTATCCGAAGCCCACGAGCAGGCGGTGGTTACTATGGCTGATAGAGAGAATTTCTGGACTCTGGTGGAGTCGTCACTGGTGGAAGAACATATGCCCACCTCAACCTCCGGTAAAAGCCGAAGTAAGAGGACGAGGTGGATATAGAGTTACCCCCTTTGAAAAAGGGGGACTAAGGGGGATTTAAAATCTCTCTCACTCTCCCTTTAATAAAGAGAGAGGTTAATATTAAAGGGTTGTTGCCCTCTTAAAATTCCAACTTAGGCGAAAGAATTTTTTACAAGGAGACTGAAATGGCAGATGAGAGAAAACGCAGGGGTGTAGGCGGTCCAGCCTTGGCTGGTACTATCTGGTTTATCGGGTGGCTATTCACTATCGGTTTTGCCCATTTGGTATGGTGGAAAATTATCCTTGGCATAGTGGTCTGGCCATACTTTCTGGGTCAAGAACTGGGGTAAAAAAGTAAATAAATGTATAACCTTACCCCCCTTTGTACCCCTCTCCGCTTGCGGAGAGGGGGAGAGTAGAAAAAGAAGGCTAGCGCCCTCTTAGACTTTCCTTAAAGGGGGGCAGACTATCAAACTAAAGGAGGCTTGAAATGGGTCTCGCTATACGGTCTGAGAAAGGGAAACCTTACCCTATATTAACTTGCGACACATGTAGTAAACCAATAGAAGATTGGAGGTTGGCAATAGTTTGCTCCTCTTGGCCTGCACAAGAATCAATTGTAGCTATTCAAGTTTTTCATAAAGGAGCTTGCGACCCCGGGGGTGCAAAACGTACAGAAGAATATACTGATATTCTTAAGGAAGCTGAACACATCGTTAGAGTGAGAGAGGCTAGACTTTGGCAACCACTTGATCATTACTTACCATGGCTTTTATGGAATCACAAATGGGGGACACGGCACAAAGACAAGCAAGGAACCAAACTAACCCTTGACATTCCTTCACCTTTGGATTTGTGAGTGCTTACCCCACTTGGTTGTGGGTGATAATTGTCTACATAAAGTCTTACTCTCCTACGTTAAAAGAGAAAGAATCTGAGTTTTTAGAGAGACTAAATTAACCTGTTTGATTCTTGATAAGGGGGATATAATGACTAGGATGCATAGGTATATAAGCAAAATTGGTTTTTCAATATTAGTTCCCGATAGTTGGGGTTATAATGAAAATTTCGAGAAGATAAATCTAACTGAAAAGGAACTTGAGAGACAGAATAATTGGTTACAGGTTGGGGATGATTTAGAATCAAGTGAAAGAAATGCGAGGATAATGGTAGAAGTCACTAAAGGTTTGAGTACAGCAGTGCAGGCTGTCACCCTATTAGAGAGAAATACATTTTATAACACATTCATGCAAGAGTGTGCAAAACAACCCGACAATATTGTGTTTCGTGATAGGACGAACGTAGCACAAATGAAATTTCTCCTTACACCACATGAATACGTTTTAAAAGAAGGCGAAGAAATCACAGCAACCCGACTACTAATCACACTTCAAAGAATTACAGATAAGGAGCGATTACAAGCGAAGGAAGATTTAAGGTCGCAAA
>CAYOHA010000035.1:0-15301 GCA_964403625.1 uncultured Dehalococcoidales bacterium
AAATTCTGCTTTCTAACTCTTCGTTCGATACAGCGAGGTTGAACAAAACCGAGAATTGTTGCCCTTGGCGTAACCGCCAGCGGGTGCTGTTAGGGTTAGAACAAAGAGCCACTGGTGAAAGGACGGCTAATGTTACTGTAGCTAGGAACGAGCTTGACCACCAAATTCAATACAGCTACCGGAGCACCTTGATTAGTAGATACATTAAAGAATCACTACCGCACGTCGATCCCTCTCTTCTTTAATTCTTCTATAATCTGGAGTGATTGTGTATTGAGCTCATTTTCGGGAAACATAAAGAGGCTTCGTAGGTTCGTAAGGGAAGCAATTGGCGAGATGTCAGTTATCTGGTTGTAGAAAATGTAGAGTGCAGTCAGTTTAGTCAAGTGAGATAGCGGCGAGATATCGCTTATATGATTGCTGCTAACATCAAGTAAGGTCAGGTTAGCCAGAGAGGAAAGGGGGGATAAATCACTTATCCGGTTCTCGCTAATGGCGAGCTTTTTTAATCCGGTGAGCTGTGATAAGGGAGATATGTCACTTATCTGGTTAGTGCTAAGGTTAAGTTCAGTCAGGCTTACTAAGGAGGAAAGGGAGGACACTTCACTTATTTCATTCATCTTAAGGTCCAAAATACTGAGTTTCTTCAAGTGGGAAAGGGGAGTGATATCACTTATATTGTCTAATTCAAGTGAGAGCGTAGTGAGATTTGTCAGGGCAGAAAGGGGAGAGATATCATTTATAGGACTCTCCTCTAGCACGAGTTCAGTTAGGTTAGCCAGAGAGGAAAGGGGGGATAAGTCATCTATCTGGTTTTGGATTAGGTTAAGCCAGAGCTTTCTCAGCATGACTAGGTGGGAAAGAGGAGATATATCGTTTACCTTAACGAAGAGCCGCAACTCATTCAGATTGGTCAGTGAGGAAAGAGGAACAATGTCGATTCTCTGACTCATTTGGATTCCGAGTCTAGTCAGATTCGCCAGTGAAGAAAGAGGACTTAGATCGCTTATCTCATTATCAGACAGGTCGAGAGTAGTAAGGTTGGTCAGAGAGGATAACGGAGAAATATCAATTATCTTGTTTGCATAGAGCCACAATTCAGTCAGGTTACTGAGGTTGGAGAGAGCGGAGATGTCGCTTATCTGGTTCCAGCCAAGGTTAAGCGAGGTCAGTTTGCTGAGGCAGGAGAGAGACGAGATGTCTTTTATGGGGCCAAGACTGATTGGGTTGATAAATGGATGGTAAATAGAGTAAAAAGGGGTATCATTTAGAAAGGGAGTGTCAGCAAATGGATACGAAGTGAGCCAGAGTGTAGTCAAGTTGGTCAGTGAACTAAGAGGAGATAGGTCGCTTAGTGAGTCGAGGTAAATTTTGGTCAGGTTAGTCAGCTTAAACACAGGCGTAGGATCGGTTATCTCGTTGCCAGAAAGCAGCAATTCAGTGAGGTTAGTTAGTGAAGAGAGCGCAGAGACGTCATGAATATGGTTCGAGAATAAATTAAGATAGACCAGGCTACTCAGATGAGAAAGAGGAGTAATGTCGCTTATAGTGTTGTTGCTCAGATCGAGAGAAGTCAGGTTCACGCAATGCTCTAACACGGAAATGTCGGTGATGTTGGCCGAATGTGCATAAAGTGAAGTAAGCTTTTTCAAGTCTGTGTCATAGATAGCTCCCGACGGTTTAGCTAGGGCTTTTCTGATTGTAGTCTCCAGACCGTAATCATGGAAACTTACCGAATTCGACCAGCATCCGGAAGCCAGGACCATCGTAAAGGAAAATACACCTATCATTATACAGACCCTGAGGTACAAATGTCCCGACTTCACTTCAATCCTCTCATTCAGGATAACTCACAAGCAGCCGTAACGAGCTCTCTCCACGGCTGCTTGTGGATTTCTATAGTCTTATATCACATCACTAGGGAACCGTCAATACAGTAACGCCTAGATCGTTTGGCAAGAATGATACAGCGCAAAAGATGAGATCATCCGCGGTCGATGCCCCGTGTACAATACCAATGGCAGTGTTACCTCGAAAACACGGTCCGCCGCTATCACCGGCCTTGCATATTGTTTGGCCGTTGGTACTCACCATCCTGATAAACTGACCGCTGAAGTTTTTGGTTTTGACTTCGCCATACTTGTAACCCCCTTCCCGCCCATATTTGAAAACGTCATCAATACGCAAGGAACGATCAGTAGCACGGTTGGCAAAACCTATCGCCTCGTGTAAACCAATAATGCCATGGCGCGCCACTACGATAACGCCACCGTCGTATAAATTAGCTTCAACGTCCTTGAGTATGGCAACAGACAGGCGACGCAGCTGGTCCATGTTGAGGCCAGCTATTTTAGAGTATTCCCGGCTTCGAGAGGCATATATCGCTTCGTTTCCAGAGTTCTGAGGGTTATTATTCGGACTGGACCCAGATATCTTTTTCACGTTAGTTCCTCCAACAAACAAGCTATAATTTCTAAACAAGTTGCTTTATCTCGTTATTAATAGGATCAACAATTATTCACCTTCATCTCGATTTCTCGGTTATCATTTAATCAGCCCACCACTAGCCAGGATACGATCTCCTGTAACATACCTTGAAAGGTCAGATGCTAAGAACAAAGCAACGTCAGCAATATCGTCGGGATTAGCTACTCTCCCCAGGGGGATGGTCTTGTTCAACCCGGCAAAATATTCATCCTTTGTTACACCCTTAGGTTTAACCGCATCGTGAAGATCTGTACGTGTGATACCCGGCAGGAGTGCATTAACGCAAATGTTGTACTCCGCCACATCAATTGCTAAACACTGAGACAGCATAACAACGCCACTCTTGGCGACACAATAATCGGCTATGACCCTGGAAGGGGCGATTGCCCCTACCGAAGCTACATTAATAATCTTCCCATACTTCTTTTCCTTCATGTAAGGCACGACAGCCTTGCAGCACAGGAAGACGCTCTTAAGGTTTACAGCTAAAACTCTATCCCATTCTTCCTCGGTAATGTCAATGAAAGATCTCTCGGGAGGGGATATGGCAGCGTCATTGACCAGGATATCGATTTTATGATACTTGCTGATTACCCGGTCAACCATGTTTTGCACTTGTGAGCTGATCGAGACATCACAACGGACAAAAAGACCCTCGCTTTTTATACCGGAAATTTGCCTTAATGTTTCTGCCGCTTCATCTGGACGGATATCTACAATAACAGTCGTGCAGCCTTGTTCGGCAAATTTTAGTGCCATCGCCCGGCCGATTCCCCGAGCGCCTCCGGTGATAATTGTTACCCTATTCGAAAGTAACATTCTTTTATCCTGCCGATTTCTGATTACTGAAACTAAATGCAGTAAAAGCTATATTGCTCGTTATCTGTTATAGTCCTCTTGCTAAGGTCCTGGGAACGAGTTTCATGAGTTCCTCAAGTGTCCAGATGCCGTCTTTGTAGATACCTCTTATCTCCTGTGGTTCCGAGTAAAGGGCTACACGTCCTCTCGTGGCTCCGAACACCTTTCCACTGATGGTTTCGGCTTGGTCGGTTGCCAGATAAAGCACGATCGGGGGAATTTCCTCCGGATTTGCGGGGTTAACCGAATCTTCGTATAATTGCTGGTCGATAATCCCCATCCGGTATAAATTGTTCCACATCTCGGTCGCTTCCTGGTTCAGCCTGGTGCGTGCAATTGGAGCGATAGCATTACAGGTGATCTTATACCCTTCTAATCTCATACGGCTGGCGATTCCTCTAGTCAAGCTAACAACTCCTCCCTTGGCTGCAGTGTAGGCATCGGCACCGGTTACCCCCAGCCAGGACGGCGAAGTAAAGTTAATTATCCGGCCGGTACTTTGTTTCATCATGGCTGCAAGAGCGTGAGTACAGGTATTAAGAGTTCCCTTTAAGGTAACCGACAAAACCGCATCAGAATCCTCTTCGCTCGTTTCCCATAACTGCCCGCCCCTTGCAATGGTAGCACAATTTACCAATATATCTATTCTGCCGAAATTTTGAATGCAGGTATTGATAATACCCTTTGAGGCTTCGAAATCCGCCACCGAGGCGAAGCTTGAGACCGCGGTACCTCCGGACTTTTTGATTTCAGCTACTACTTCATCCGCCGTTGCCGGGTTTGGATTTAAGCCGTTGAGTTCCGTACCGAAATCGTTCACGACCACTTTAGCACCATGACGGGACATCGCCAGAGCTATTTCTCTGCCTATACCACGTCCTCCACCGGCTATAACAGCACATTTACCTTCCAGAAATCTACCCAAAACGCCGTTCCTTTCTATCTAAATTAATCCGATTACTTCTTGGCTACTTTTGAAAAGCCTGATTTTACCTCCGGTTTTTCGGTAATATAAAGGTATTTGTCCGTATCGGCGGAATATACAGGCCAGTTCGGGACTCCTTTTGCCTTCGGGACTCCGGTTCTGGCATAACTGGTCCATAATTCCATCATAGTCTCGGATACTACCCTGTCGGTTTCCGTAAGCTCGATTTTTAACGGTTTTTTTGCGGACTGCTGTGCGAGCATCGCTATGGATTGCCACCACCCCGTCGAATCATCCCAGTCACCGAAGACATAGGGAAGCTCGATGGCATGCACGGCAACGCCGCCTGCTTTTCTCCAGCTGTCGGGTACTTTGTCGAAGATACATGCATACCCTTTACAGCCCTGTTTTGTAAGGCAATTAAGCATATCGACGTAAGCCGGGATAAGCTGTGGTATGACCAGCCCGCCGGGTCCAACCAGTTCACCCAGGTTGGCGGATGTTATGAGCGTCACCGGATTGCAGGAACCAGATTTGAACAATTTAGCGGGACTATCCGGCAATAACCAGCCATCAGCAGCGGCATCCCATACGAAGGCCGGGGGGCTACCTGGGGTGGTGCGAGGCGGCTCCAATGCCTTGTTGGCTTCGAGTATTTTTGAAAAGGGTAATGCACGCGCCTGTGCCAACGGGTCTTCGGATGAGTCTATTCCCAACTCTTTGAAGAGTTTTTCCCCGCTCTCTTCGACCTCCTCCAGCGATTTGCCGGTCAGTACCACCGTAGAGGTACCGCTTTCGCATATAGCCCGATGGAATAATCCTTTCGCGAGAGGTGACAATATCATAATGGATACCTTGGCTCCACCACCGGATTCTCCGAAAATGGTGACATTTTCCGGGTCGCCGCCGAACGCCGCGATATTGTCTCGTATCCACTGGAGGGAGGCAATAAGGTCAAGGAACAGGTAATTACCCGAAACGCCCTCTGGTGATTCTTTTGAGAGAGCTGGATGGGCAAACAGTCCGAATAATCCAAGCCTGTGATTCAGAGTAACAACCACCACGCCGTATTGTGGCAGGCGGTAGTTATTCCATATCTTATCGTTACCGCATCCCTCTGCATACCCTCCTCCGTGCATCCATACAAGTACCGGAAGCTTTTCATCCGGTTGCTTAGCCGGGGTAACCACATTAAGGTAGAGGCAGTCTTCACTCAGAGGAAATTCGTAAGACATACCGGGGAGTTGAGCCCGTGGTGAAATATTACTGAATTCCGTACATTTCCGGGTGCCTTCCCAGGGCTCTACGGGCTGCGGCGGTTTCCAGCGCAGGTCTCCCACCGGAGGCGCTGCAAATGGGATCCCGCGAAAGATAGATACTTCTTTCCCGAGTTCGCCAATGGTAGTTCCTGAAACATAACCTTTATCCGTTTTTACAATCTGTATCATATACCCTCCTTATAATCATATACTCATGTTAGCGACCTGATTTGGTTAATGTAGCTCCTTTTATCAGCTTTGTCTTGTGCGCCGTTCGGAAATATGACATACCGAAAGAATACCCCGGTATACTACCGGACACGACGATATGTATGTCTTCCGGGTTTACCACCGGGACCTTTCCTCCCGGTTTGAGAGATTCTTTAATCACCGGTAAGCGGTCCTTAGGAATGGCATCGTGTGGATAGAATATGTCTATATCGGGAGGTTTGGTGTTAATCCTGTCATTTATACCACGTATTTCCCGTTCTGTGAGTTCTTCATACGGTACCTTTGTGGTCTCATATAAGTAATCTCGCAGGCTTTGTTTGCTATTATATCCTATACGCTGTAACATGATAGCCAGTTCCGGGTGAATAATGATTATATGTTTTCTGAGATGAGCGGCAGGATTAGCCACACCAACTTTATATTGACCAAATGTGCCGCGGTCAACTGCTACATCCCTAACTATGCTGTTGAGGACCGACTTTACATCCCAGGGCTCAACTACTCCTCCGCCGTATATCCTCGTCATACCACCCATGACCGTATCCACCGTCACGCAGCTATCTTCCGGCTTATATCCCAACCCTTCGTTAAACGTTTCCCATGGACTCTGCTCTATATTTTCACCGAAAACGTAGAAGGTATGCGGAGACGGTCGTCCTATCAGTGCCATATCTATCTCTCCCGGCCACAGGTAACCTATATTAATCAGGTTCAGTCTTACAGCGCGGCCGATGGTATTGTTGGCTTGCCAGCCATGACCTAATAGACCTACGCCATAATTCATGTTAATTTCCCTGACAAGAGGTCCACTTACCATTATCATAAGAGTGAACGAACCTTCCGAACTCATCATGTGGGTATAAGTACCCTCTTCAGTAAGACATTCCATGGCTGCAATTATTACTGGCAGATACTCAGGCTTTGCCCCCGCCATCACAGCGTTAATAGCTATCTTTTTCACAGTGGCGATACCGTTCCTATAAGGTACCCGACCTATTACTTCGTCAGGAGAACGCGTGGTTCCTGACAGCATCCGTTTAACAGCAAGCTCCGTGGGAGGAATCAAGGGTAATCCGTCACCCCAGTGGTTGTCAAGGTACAGCTTGTTGAATGATTCGAGGGCGGACTCGTAGTCCTCGGCATCTATATTGACTTTTTCGGCTGTCTTCTTTTTGTCCTTTATCTTCGGATTTTTCTCCTCCGGCGTAAGTGGCCCGGTAAGGGCGTCGATAATACGGTCGATCGACGTTTCTGCAACAGGTCTGATACTCTCCACGGTCGAACGGTTCGGGTAATAATCTATGGAGGGTAGACTTACGATACGTATTGCCGGCATTCCGGCGTCCTCGGCAGACATTTTAGAGGTGTGAATAGCGTTATCACCAATCACAAAAACACCTGGTTTACCGAATTTTTCCAGAGCGATTACCTGCCGGCACTGAATCCACCCTCCCATTCCGTTATCACCGACGCCGTAGATAAACGTATCCATTTCTTTTTTTGCCTTCTCCGCTGCCTCGGCATCTCCCCAGACAAGCCTGATGGTCGTCGCTGTCGGATATCTTTCGTTCAGCAGTTCCTCGATTGCAGCACAGAAATTATCCCCGCCTTTCTTACCATCCCAGATAATTCCTATCTTCTTTCCCGCTAAATCCTTCACACGAGGATTGGTGAGTCCCGAAGGTTCTGGAATCTCAAGAACACCCTGAGGGTTTAAACACACCAGTGACAATTTTTCTTTCAATTTTTCTTCCTTTTGTTATGCCTTTCATTTATCATGATGAATATCGTGTTACTGTGTATTATGATACCATTACCTCGACTCCCTTGCTGACAATGCTGCAAAATCCGATTATCCCTAGGGCTCAGGACACGGGAGAGGTATGGTTGGTATTTAAGCTGAAATAAGTTGCTTAACCTCAGCACCCTGGTTTCCTCAGCATGATTAGCTTTCTTTATTTTAGTCTAATCTTGCTTATCTCCTTTTCAATTTATCTTACTAATAGTATTTCTGGAGCCTGTTGATGATTTATTTCTGCAGTAATAATATAATAAGATATCGTATAAGATGATCGTATATATATATCATATATAATGTGCGTTGATTATATGGTTCTGTTTTTTCTTTGTCAAGCTCCTTGAGTAAGCGGTCTACAAAGGGTAGTAAGATTAATTGAAATCCAGGAGAAATTCAGATTTTTTGTTAGCCTTTAGTAAAAATGTTATCATGAAGGCTAATGTATATATATTAGCCTCAATTACCAAACTGGAAAACAATAACTGATACGCTTATAATTACATCGATGAGGGGAGATTTTTGATATGGATAATGCAACGTTAACTGACCAGGTACACACGTTATTTATATTACTATGCCAGGCGAGAGATGCTATGCTAAGAGTTCGAGACAGTGAGTTAAGTAAACGTGGCTTAACAGCCGTGGAAGCCGGAGCGTTGCATATTATCCATGTAATTGGTGACAAGGCAACACCAGCAATGATATCGAAAAGTATGTTACGTCAGCACCATTCAGTAACCGCTCTGTTGAAAAGGATGGAAAATAAAGGGCTGGTAATGAGAATCGAAAGTCCCGACAGAAAAAATACCTGGATAATCAGCTTAACAGAAAAAGGGCAAGAAGCGTATAAAAGATCTAACATTGGAGATTCACTTTACGAGTTGATGTCTACCCTCCAGGAAGACGAAAAAAGACAACTCGAAGAATACCTAAAGAAACTACGAGATAAAGCTATAAGATATGCAGCAGACTTACAAGTTCAACTTCCGACTTTCCCGTAACAATTTGAAGCCATATAAAAAGTAGCAATTACCACTAAGAGATAACGGTTCTGGCCTATCCATTCACACCGCCTTCTTTCCTGAGTATTCTATATTTAGTTGTACTCATTTCACACAACTCTACCTGACCTTTATTTTTTAACTGGATCAGGGTGTCAGCATACATAAAGATTCTGGAATTCACAATTCATATACCTTAAGGTCTGGAGCCATCTCGAGTTTAGCCTCGGTGAGTATTTGAATCTCATCTGCTGTCCAACCGGGCGCGACTTCCTTGAGAACAAGGCCTTCTTTCTTTCCCTTTTGTCCCTTTACCTCGATGACAGCCAGATCCGTGACTATCAGGTCAACCTGTTGTGGTGCCCCGGTGAGAGGCATGGTGAGCTTTTTTACTATCTTTGAGTTTCCGTACTTGTCCAGATGCGTGATGGCGACTATACAGCGTTTTGGTCCTATTGTCAGCTCAAATGAACCTCCTATTCCTATCCCTGAGTTTAATGGCGGATATTCAAGCGACCAGTTGGCGAAATCGCCATGTTCCGAAACCTGAAAACCTCCGAGAACGCCGGCGTCAATGTGATGTCCTCGTAGCATACCAAAAGCCTCACCGAAATCGAAGATTGCCATTCCGGGGTGCTCTCTGACCTGTTGTATTGACGAGTTATGTACAGCCATATCCATCTCCTGCCATTCATCAATGGAATATGCTGTTCCGTAACCTAGGATTCCATTCTCGCCATGCCAAAAAATATCTACTCCTGGGGGCACGTAATTTCCGGCGAGACCCGGTATGCCCCGGCCCAGATTTACTATATCCCCATCCTTGAATTCTTTAGCTACCCTCATCGTTATCGTTTCTATATCGAGTTTTTTCGTCTGATATCTTTCAACAAGTGTTTCTCGTTTATCGTTCATTATGCCCCCCTTCCTGAAACAGCCAGTTTCGATTGACGTCTGGAACCTTCCGGACCAAACATCTGTTCTTTCATCATTTCATCCCATTCAGGGCTGCCTTTTCCTCCCTTCGGCACTTTCACTATCCGGTCAACGTAAATATGAGGTGTATGTATCTGGTCCGGGTCTAATTCCCCGGGTTCAACTATTTCCAGGACTTCCGCTATGGTGACCCTGGATGCCCTGGCAACAAGCGGATTATGAACTCGTTGAAGTCTCCGGTATACAAGGTTCCCGAGTTTGTCAGCTTTCCATGCCTTGACAAAACCGAAATCAGGTATGAGAGGTTTTTCAAGAAGGTATTTTCCCCCGTCGACTATATATGTCTCATAATATTCTTCAAGAAAAGTGCCAACACCTACCGGTGTGAGAATACCGCCGTAACCGTTTGCGGCTGCTTCAAGTTTGGTACAGATAGCCCCAAATGTTGTCGGAACCACTTCAATTTTTTCGATGGCTTCTTTAAATGGGTTTTTCTCGTCATCACCAGGACCGGAATAAACATTGCTAGTAAAGCCGGTAATAATTTTTTTTATTTTACCCGGCTGAAGCAGACAGTGACTCGGACCATAAGCGGTAAAAGCCCCTTCTTCCCCTACAGGTTCTGTTACAGGCATCACCATATTACCGATAACAGTCAGGTCTTTAACATCCCTATTATACATTGCTTCCCAGAGGTTCAAAGCCTGGCTGGCAGTCCCGAATGTAGAGAAAGCGATTACCGCTCCGTCGAAAATATCTGCCACTGCTTCTTCGAAACTCTCGAATATCTTATTTTTCATTATAATGGGCCTCCTCACTAAACTCTATATCAGTTATTTATTGAAGAGTCGTTTATATGCTTCGGGGTGGGTGTTGTTTTTCATCAACTCGTACAAAATTGCTTAATTCATCTATTCCAGCCTTCCCACCTGCTAGTTACTAGTAGATTCCTGCGTACAGCTTTTCGAAGTAACCTGCTTATACTTGTAGTAAATGTGATGCCATATCCAGCAAAGCTAAAGCCCTGATTTTCTTGATAGCTATCGCTACGGCACCTTCTATATCGTTACATTTTATCGTGATTGAGTAGGTTCCCGGCTTTTGGTAAACGTGAGTAGCAGTAGGACCGCCGACCGTAATAGTAGTCCCATCTCCCCAATCCCATATAGTGCCTGCCCATTCAGGCAGTGCAGGATAATGATAACTCGTTTTGTCATCATAAAAATGAGTTTCGTCGTTCCATAATATGACATTATCTCCTGCTTCCACCATGTCTGATAATTTCGCAACACTCACTCGTGGAGGGGTATTTGGACGAGTCTTGCTGATGTTATCATAATAAAGTAATCCTCTGGAATGCGATCGACATTTTCCAAAATTTCAGTATGTGCGACATATGCACTCTGTACTTGATCAATCGTAATCTTGTCTGGCGTATCCAATGTGGTATGGTAATGTAGGGATATATTTATCATGTTAATCCAAGGACTTGTTGTCGGCACTATCCCTCACTGTGGTCCACTTCCAAACGATCCGAAGCGGTTCTGCGTGCAAACAAATCCGTGTTAATCCATAGTAAAGGCAGCAAGCTTGTTGAAAATATAATTATTCGATATGATATAGAATTCACATGTTTCACCTTCGACTGGATATTACTTATATACCCCATATTCCTGGGCTGCCTCGATCATGGCATGCAGGCTGGCCGGGTTGCATTTATCCGGACCGGAACCCAGCGACAGGATGTAGCCGCCACCTTTACCGCAGACTTCGATGAGCTTACGACAGTACTCTTTAATTTCCTGTGGCGAATGAGTGTATAATTGTGCCGCTGTGACGTTGCCGGTGATGCAGGCGGAATTGCCCAGTATTTCCTTGGCTTTGAACATGTCCGTTTGTTCCATCGTCCATACTACCGAAGTGCGCGGCAGCTCGCTGATGATTTTCAGACGCTCTTCATTATATTTTCCATCGATAACCATCGTTGGAACAAAGCCTTCGTTCACGATACCTAATAGGAGCCTGCGGAAAGTAGGCCAGTAAAACTTCTCGAACTGTTTCACGGACATGAAACTGTCATCGCCCTTGTGCATCGGGATAAAGACAATTGGACTGCGTGCCATATTGGACATGTTTACGGCTGATTGGATCGAGCGATCAGTGATAATTTCTAAAGCCTCCAGTAGTTTTTCCGGCTGACGATACATATCCACCGTGGAGCCGCGTGTACCCCGAAGCATATCAGCCACCGTATCGAATGGTGCCTGTGACCCGCCGCCCATAAAAGGCGGAAAGCCTGATTCCAGCGATACCTGAGCGCACTCTCTAATCACCTGCTGATATCTAGCATTTTCCTGGCTGGCTTTCCAGATTGCCTTAAAAAGCTTCTGAAAAGCCGGATCCTGGCACATCGCCATGAGACGTTGAGGCAGCCCCTGGTAAGATGACAGTGGGGGAATATTTGCCAGAGGTTCGAAGGCTCCCCAGGTACGGGGAGTAAAGTACCGTGTCCCGAAATCAAAGGGTTCTTTCATTAAGAGGTCATACTCGTCCGCCTGCATGTACTCTTTTTCCACGAAATTCTGGAGGCTGGCGTTATCCGACAGGCCGTGTCCGGGCCACTTGAGTGTCTTGTAATCGAGGATCTCATATACTCTGGCGGGGAAGAACCCGGGGATGTCGTTGGTATCCTGATCGTAATCATGGAGCCATTTGGTCCAGGCTGGCATAATCTTGGAGTAGTCGTAAATAACGTCTTTCAGTGTAAACCCGGCGTTATAAGCGATGATAGCACCGCTGGTGAGGTGAACAGGAACACGGTCGGGAATCTCCATCTTGATGGCTTTAATCATGCGAGTGGCGCGTTCCTGATATTTCTTTTTCGCTACCGGGCTGTTGAATTTAATATCATCGGTGGAAAGCCATTTTTTAAAACGTTCCTCACGTTTTTCCTGCCAGGTCATCTCCGACCACTGCTTTTCTGTTTTCACGATACAAACTCCTGTTTCTAAGAATTTTTAACCAAGATACATTCATCAACTCAGACCAATGCTTAATAAAGATCTAGCAATCCGGCGGGATTCACTTTAACCATTAGTTCTATCTCTTCCGGCGTAATCCCGTGGTGGAGTAAGGTAGAGATGAACAATCTCATTCCTTCAACCGGGAGTGGATTCTGAGGTTGACCCAGATCAGTGCTGACGATACAGTGTTCCGGACCGATAGCCTTAATCACCTGTGCTAACTGTGCCGGATCATGTCCGAACTCATTTGGCAGTATTCCTATGATAGTAAATTCGATAAACGCCCCTGCTTTCGCCAGTTGTTGCAGCTCTTCTATGGTTAATACCTCTTCCATAAATTCCTTGTCCGTGGGATGGGTGATGATTATTTTTTTTATCCCGACTCTCTGCGCTTCTTCGACTAAAACAAAGATTTCCTGCGGTGAGATATGGCCGGTAGCCAGTACCATATTATTCTTTTGTATCAACGACAGTATAGGCTCCATTTCCAGCACCAGTTTTCCTGACTTATCGAGGATGGAGAAGCCTTCACCTTTTAATGGAAGCCCTTGCGCTCTCATCATGTTTATGGAGTTGGCTGAAGAAAAAGTAGGCATCCATACCACCTTAGCTCCAAGCATTACCGAGTTCTCCAGAGCATGAATATTAAGCCCGCCGATTTCATAGTCGAGGCAAATACTACCGAAAACTTTTATACCTGGAACCAGCTGATTTACGATAATTGCCACCGCAGCGGCAGTATAGTTATGACTCTTAAGGACGATAGCCTTCATTCCTGCTTGTTGTGCCTGCCTGGCTGCTCCTATCGCATCAACACGACTTAGTCCTGCGGCAAGACCAGGGTGCATGTGCATGTCTATCGAACCCGCAACCAGATT
Organism: uncultured Dehalococcoidales bacterium; assembly: GCA_964403625.1. Classification (GTDB taxonomy): domain Bacteria; phylum Chloroflexota; class Dehalococcoidia; order Dehalococcoidales; family UBA2162; genus CAYOHA01. Next base: position 13,397 of record CAYOHA010000035.1, read on the forward strand.
GTCTATATTTACAAATCTCATTTTAACACTTCTTTCAGTAACCTGAGGACTATCATCACATTCTATCCAGACACTAGCCTATCTCATCAACAGCCTCATCCACTTTAACACAAACTTGGTCAGTCAGGACGACGGCCATGGAATGAGGAAAGGCTACCATTTTTATAGACATATTTCATTAGTCATCATCAAGAAGCAAATACCAGCATTTATTACCTCCCCTTACCTTAAGGATTACGTCTAAAAAGGATCCGACTAAAAGAGGCTCCCTAGTATCCCATGGCTTTCTTAATGTCCTGGTCTATCCAGAGCCGTGCTGCGTAAAACGGAAGGTTTCTGAATTCAAGTATCTCACCGCTATATCCTCTAACGTACGGCTGAAAGACAATAAAAGAAGCCAAAGGACATACCTGTATCGACCAGTGATTTTCAAGAATTTTCCACATTGCCTCAACGAATATCCGGCGAGCCTCTTCTTCGGTAGTAGCCGTAAAATACTCCGCAACTAGAGCATCATAACCAACATCATTATTATAGGTATAGTTAGACGGCCCCGTTTTCGAGTGACGCCATTGGATAGATATATTCGGGGTAAAACCTAAACCGCCTTCGAACCAGCTGTACATCTGGTCATGGTTACCACCGCGTATATAATTCATGTAAGCAGGAATCTCCATCTGCCTGATCTCCATATCAACATTAATATCTTTGAAATAGGCAATAATTATTTGCAGGAGATCCAGGTCAAACATAGACGAAGTGACAACATTTGTCTTAAAGCCATCAGGGTAACCGGCTTCAGCCAGAAGCTGTTTCGCCCGCTCAGGATTGTAGCTATACTCATCCTTGAGTTCTTGAGGCCACTCATCATAGGGAGTGGTCCACCCTGTAACGCCCGAACGCGTCACCATAGACGGCTTCCCATCTACAACGCCACTGTAATAGGTCTTGGCAATCATCTCACGGTCTATGGCCATCTCCAACGCCTTCCTCACCCTGATGTCGGTGAATGGCTCCTTATCACATCTCATACCCAGACCTTGACCAAAAGTCGGCACCTTCCACTGTATCAGTTCAGGGTTAGTCTTTGAAAGCTCTATTGATCGTTCCAGACTAGCACCTAACTCATCAATCTTACCGGTTCGCAATGCCGCTAATTGTGTAGAGGCATCCGGTATAACTAGTATTTTGAACTTATCGAAGTACGGGAGCTGGTTCTCCGGGTGACGCTCATCATAACCCCAGTAGTTGGGATTCCTGCTGTAGACTATTGAGGTCTCGGCAACGAAGTCCGTCAGCATCCAGACCGATGTCCCTACCGCCTTCCGCCAATCGGTAAGTTGCCCTCCCTCTGCCTGTACTGCCTCGGGGGCTTCTATACTGTTCTGTACCCCCATCTCCAATAGAACATATATCGACATAGCAGATGGAGTCTTGAATTTAAAATCCACTGTGTAGTTATCTTTAACGGTAACCTGTTCAATAGCGCCTAGAGTTGCGATGTAAAGTGGGTTTGGTTTTGTATAACCACTACCTATCCCCAGCGCCCGGTCATAGTGATGCTTTACATCACTGGCGGTAAACTCCCGTCCATTTACTGGTGGCTTGTTCTGCCAGTAAACCCCTCTACGGATGTGGACAGTCACAGTCTGTGGGTCGACCCACTCCCAGCTTTCTGCCAGCCATGGTGCTGCGTACTGCTGAAGATAAGCTGTATCTATGAAAGGCCATTCCTTCCGGTCTAACGTCCAGTCACCACAAAACAGGTTTTCAAAGTGGTGATTCGTAGTTGTGAATGTCCAATCCGTCGTGTCAAATTTTGGGGAAAGCGAACCACCGGCAAGGGTTAACGTCCCACCGTACTGGGGCTCTCCAAACTTATCCCACCAGTTTCCCCCTGTTGTC
>CAYOHA010000036.1:0-15116 GCA_964403625.1 uncultured Dehalococcoidales bacterium
AAGCGCTGCCTGGTACCGAAGACCGGCTCAAATATATCCTCAAAAGATATCCACGTTATACCAACAAGCACTCTCAGGGAGGCGGTGGGGGTGGGGTTAGTGAAAGACTAGTTATTATATTAAATACAGCCAACATATGAATTACACTAATGAACCACCTCTTAAAATAATACCGATAATATGCTGTAACTCCTCTCTATGAATCATTATGAACAGGCTCTTACTTATAGACGGTCATAACCTGCTTTTTAAAGCATTTTATGGAGTGCCAGAAAAACTTCTTTCCGATGGCAGACCTGTTCAGGGAATAATAGGCTTCATCGGCATTCTGATAAAAATCATCAGGAAAATAGAGCCTACTCATATTCTGGTGGTCTTTGACCCGGAGGAGAAACCGTCAAGAACTAAGATATATATTCAGTATAAACAGAACCGGCTAAATTTCAGTGACAAACTTGACAGAGAAAATCCTTTTTCTCAACTAATTAGTATTAAACGAGCGCTTGATAGTCTGGGCATCAAATATATCGAGCATCCCGGTTACGAAGCAGACGATATGATAGCCAGCTTTTCTGTCCAATCTGATTGTGAAGTGGTTATTGCCTCATCTGATACTGATTTTCTTCAGCTTGTTAATGAAAGAATTATAATGTTTCGTTATCACAGTAAAAAACCTATATTTTTTACTGAAGCTCTGGTCAAAAGTAAATATGGAATTGATCCATCACTATTTCTTGAATACAAGTCGCTTATTGGTGATAAAATCGATAATATAGACGGACTAAAGGGTATCGGTCCAAAAACCGCTATCAAGGTACTGACTGGCAGAAGAGAACTCGCGGAAAAGGAACAGGAACTATTTGAGAGAAATATCAGCCTTATAAAGCTCAATACCGAAATAAATTTACCATATAAGATGTATCAACTTTCACTAAATAATAAGTTTAAGGATTTTAATATTGGCGAATTACTGAGAAATATTGAGGTACTATGAATACTAAATCATTGCATAGCATTCTCTTTAGAACTCAAACCCTAACTAACCTTCGGTATCACACAAATAAACCTTAGAATCTCTTTTCCGTTGTTCTTGAAGCAGTGTTTTTCTTCAGGCGGGACAAAAACAACACTGTCCTTTGATATCTTGATTTCTCCCTTCTCATCAATCGCTACCCCCTTCCCCGAAAGGACATATACCTCGTGCTCCCAGGCGTGGGTATGGAAAGGAGTGGCACTGCCGGGTTCAACCTCAAAAACACGCATAATATAATTCTCTGCGCCATCACCGGCGTTCACAACCTCACGCTTAAGCACGCCGGGCATTTCCTGAGTCGGCTTCACATCAAGATATTTCTTTACTTTCATCTACAGTCTCCTTTTTATTTCTCCTTCTCGTATCTGGCAACCGCTTTTGTCTTAATTCCGCCCCTTTCCCGGTACTCAGCCTCTACCGACATTGAAACAGGCTGTAACAGTTGCACCAGGTCATTGAGGATGCGGTTGACGGCGTGCTCCTGGATGATTCCCACGTTGCGGTAGGAGGTCAGGTAATACTTCAGGGACTTTAGCTCGACCAGCGAGCTATCCGGCAGATAGCGAATGGTCAGCCGCCCGAAATCAGGTAGTCCCGTCCATGGGCAGACGCAAGTGAATTCGTCAGTCACATAGACCACCTCGGTTGCCGAGCCGGGATAGTCAAAGGGAATGGCCTCGAGCACAGCAACATCTATTACATCTTCCTGCTGGATGTCAAACCGTCTAGTAGCATATTTATCCGTTTCCATCTAACTTCACCCCCTTATTTTCATGTATCCCTATCCGCCTATGTCCTCCTTCTTCATGTCTTATAATATATTGTTCTTTAATAATTAGAGCTTTTTAATAATTAATGGCGTAGCGTGATAAACAAAAATCCTGGTTTTTCACTTAGCCTCTGATAGAGTTCTGGTGATGCTTGTTTGATCTTTGGGGTCGGTAACGGTTCTTCAATGCTTATTATAGTAAAAGGTGATTCTATAATTGGTTTGAGAATAGCAGTGAGAGAGCGAGTATAATAGTGTACTTTAAATGAGTTCTCACCACGTCCCCACGTATCTTCGACCATTGTCTTATCGAAATAGTTGTGTTTTTTAAGATACAAGTAATCGGTAAATGGGTGATGCGTGGAGATAATTAACTCAGCATTTTTTCTCGTAACTCGATACAACTCGGAGAGTAAAGGTTTCCAGTCTTCAATGTAGTGTAGCACTAAAGAGCATATAACTAGGTCAAATGATCCTGAGTCTAAGAATGACAGGGGTTTTGAAATATCAGCACAGAATAGGTTCAGCCTAGGGGATTTAATTAAAGAAGAAAGTCTTTCGATTATTACTATACTTGAATCTATGGCAGTGACGTTAGCCCCTTCTTCAAGCGCATATTTTGTATAGAATCCAGACCCACAGCCTAAGTCTAGAACACATTTATCTTGGAGCGTAGGAATTTTAGATAGCATATATGGTCTTTCGTATAGATTGTTCCATGAATTTGGTCTTTCAGTGTGGGCAATATAAATATCAACGATTGAATCGTAATTCGTCAGTCCAGATGAATCAACCATGGCAAATATCTCCTTTGCTAATAGGACTATTTGTACCGAGTATTTATTTTATGGGGGTGGACTATTATTATCGTCTTTCATCTCTTTTGAGTATTCTAAAGCCCTCTCGGTAATTTCTCTGCAAAGCGTCGCTTTACCTTTCATATATGCCTCTCGGTCGTTATTAGACTCCTCAGCTAACGACCATTTCAAGTTGCTTAAACGTTCAGCATACTCTTTACTCACCTTGAGAAACTCGCGAAAAGTAACCTCCTTCTTCAATTCTGCACTGTGTTTGGGGCAGACATAGAGGTGGTGGTGCGGTAATGAACTATTCAGGGATATATCTTTGAGTTTGAAAGCCTCCCGGTCCTTGATTCCCAGGTCCCCCTGATGATAGTATCCGTGTTCAGCTAAAAGTCTTTTTATCTTCTCGAAATCCTGAGGCTCAATAACCAGAATTAAGTCTATAATAGGCTTGGCAATCATTTGTGGGACAGAAGTGCTGCCAACATGCTCAATTCTGATGCACGTTTGGGATATCTTCTCTCCCAGATGTGTTTTAATTTCTTCGAACCACTTCGGCCATTCAGGATTGTATTTCTCGACGAGTGTAACCGCCATACGAATTATAAAAACTCCTTTATCTTTCGGGCCGAACTTCTCGTCATACCTTTGACGGCAGCTAGCTCCTCTATGGTGGCTTTCTGGATTGCCTGGACTGAGCCAAAGTGCTTCAGCAGCGCCCGCTTTCGTCTGGGTCCAATGCCGGGGATGTTGTCTAGAGAAGAGGCGAAGGTCTCCTTACGGCGAATTTTCTGGTGATAGCCTAAAGCGAAACGGTGGGCTTCATCTCTGAGGCGTTGCAGCACCTGAAGCCCAGAGGAGCTGGCAGGCAGGTTGATAGGTTCAGATTGCTGCGGGATGAAAATTTCTTCGTTTTCTTTGGCCAGGCTGGCAACAGGTATGGTTTCAGCTCCCACTTCCTGCATCGCCGAAAGCACGGCATTTAGTTGCCCCTTCCCACCATCAATAAGCACAAGGTCAGGTAGTACTGCCCAGGTGTCCGGTGTGGAGGTATCGCTACTTTGGAGGCTAAATCGTTTGAAACGCCGTCGGAGCACTTCCTGTAGCATGGCGTAGTCATCTGCACCGGAGACCGTTTTAATTCTGAAACGCCGGTAATGCGATGTCTTTGGTTTTCCCTTATCAAAAACCACCATACTGCCTACAGCAGCTCTTCCCTGTATGTTTGAGATATCATAGCACTCCATCCGTGAAGGCAGACGTGGTAGATGAAGCTCTCTTTCTATCTCTGCCAGAGCTTCGGCCAGTGCTGCAGGCGTGGATTGTTTGATTTTTAGTTGTTCTAAACCTTGTCTGGCATTCTCGGCGACAATGTTCACCAGTTGCTTCTTATTACCCCGATATGGTACTTGAATGCGTACCCTGCTTCCCCTCTTACTCTGTAGCCAGTTTTCGATGACAGCCTTGTCCTCTACCGGGTATTGGAGTAACAATAAGGGTGGTACGTGAGGAGCAGAACTGTAAAATTGCTTGGTGAAACTGGACATAATCTGGGCTGGCTTTTCGGAACTGGTGCCCTGTAAAATAAAACTCTCCCTTCCGATTAATTTACCACCACGAATAAAAAATACCTGAACACAGGCTCTATCTCGCTCACCGGCGAAAGCTATAACATCCTGTTCACCCTGGACTTTGGCAGCAATTCTTTGCCCTTCAATAACTCTCTCCAGTGCCTGTATCTGGTCTCTGAGTAAGGCTGCCTTTTCAAAATCCAGGGCTTCGGAGGCTTTATCCATCTTTTTTTTCAAATCTTGGACAATCCTTTCCTGTTTTCCTTCAAGGAAAAGGACTACCTGCTTTACGACTTCATCATATTCTTCCTTACTTACGGCACCGATGCAGGGACCAACACAGAGGTGTATATAATAGTCAAGACAGGGTCGAGGGTCTTTTCCGGTGATAGTCCTGGAACAAGATCGAAAGGGGAAGATTCCCTTCAGTATTTTGAGGGTCTGCCGAACTGACCTGGCACTCGCGAATGGTCCGAAGTAACGCGCTCCGTCTTCTTCTACTCGTCTGGTAAAGTATATCCTGGTCCAGTCTTTATTGAGTGATATCTTGAGGAAGGGAAACGTTTTATCATCCTTAAGACGGACATTATATCGTGGATGGTACCTTTTTATCAGGTTAAGCTCGAGGATAAGGGCTTCCTGTTCTGAGTTAGTAATAAAGAATTCAAGGTCGTTTATTTCGGCAACCATTCGCTGCAACTTGGGTGATAGTTTTTGCTGGGCATTAAAGTATGACCTTACCCGGTTACGCAGGCGAGCAGCCTTGCCCACATACATAATTTCACCCTCGGCGTCTTTGAATATATAGACGCCCGGACTGGCAGGCAGATGTTTCAATTGTTCGGTTATCAGATTATTTATCAAACCTATATTCTTTGAGATTGTCTGTCAATCACCTTTATGAATCTAATTATGGTATATTAATACTATCATTTATCTTACATATCAACAACGAATTATGCAGTGGCTAGAATATCACGCTGTGAGGTAATATATGGACTCGGCGATTAGTATCGAGAATGTTAAAAAGACCTTGGGGAATCGGGAGGTTTTGAAGGGAATAAGCTTCACTGTGGCAACAGGCGATATCTTCGGTTATCTCGGTCCCAATGGAGCAGGCAAGACCACTACCATCAGGATACTTCTCGGCTTGCTTCAAGCCGATTCCGGCAGGCTGAATATTATGGGACAGGACATTAACCTGAGTGAGACCAGGAAGAAAATAGGATTTACCCTCGACCCGGACGGTCTTTACGACAATATGACGGCTGAAGAAAACTTGGAGTTTTATGCACAAATTTACGGATTACCCAATATCGGGCAAAAAATTGCCGATCTTCTGATGGAGGTTGGATTGAGTAATAGAGCAAGGGATAAAGTCGGCACCTATTCCAAGGGGATGAGGCAGAGGCTGGCTTTGGCAAGAGCTATGACCCATAATCCGGAAGTACTCGTCTTTGATGAGCCCACGGCTGGAGTAGACCCAACAGGACAGATAGAAGCAAGGCAAATCATGCTCGAACTGGCTCATAAAGAAAACAAGACCGTTTTCTTAAGTTCTCATAATCTGGATGAGGTGCAGAGAATCTGCAACCGCATTGCTCTGATAGACCGGGGCGAGATAAAGCTATATGGCGAAACGGATAGTTTACGGCGGGGGATGGGCAGTGGTACCGTAGTAATCGAGACAACCGGTGAGATTCCTCAAATGTTGTTAGATGAACTGAAGAGTCTGCCTCAACTTGGATTTCAGGAGAATCAGGAAAGACACCTCATCTTCTCTCCAAAAGGAGGCACAGAAGTTTCGGACATTATAAGCTTGTTGACCGGACGAGGAGTGAAAATTGAGGGGGCAGTTCGGCAAGAAGCCACTCTGGAAGAAATGTATTCCACTATTCTAAAAGAGGTCGAACCAATATGAGAGATATAGCCCTAATAACTGCCGCAAGTATCAGGAACAATCTCCGGTCAAAAATAATAATCGCTATAACAATCGTAGTGTTATTGATATGTGTTATCGGCCTAGGTGCAGCCCTCTGCATTCTTGCCATAGCTCCGGCGGTAAAGGCAGAGACACCCGATGTGCATATGTTAGAAATCTATCTCGGCGTGACTGTTTATACTACCTGCCTTATCGGGGTAGGCATTAATATGGATGTATTCGCCTTCCAGACCATGACGCGGGAAAAGTCACGCGGTGTTATTGAATCCCTTCTGGCAACGCCACTAAACGTGAAAGATATCTGGATAGCCAAGAGTCTAGCTGTCTTCCTGCCTGGTCTAGTCTTGGGAGAGGTTGTTGCAATAATTTCCTTGCTGGCTATTAATTATGCCTATTTCGTTCCCAAGATAGGATTTCTGTTCAATCCTTGGATTGCCGTAAGCAGTTTCGTGTGTGCTCCGCTTATTTACTTTTGCCTTAGCCTACTGGTTCACCTTATTGGGCTGACCGGCAAGCCGGCTACCGGCAATATAATTGTCCAGGTGTTTCTTCCTGTCTTAACCAATCTGATGTATCAATTAGGAATTCATCATGTTCTAGACGCTACTTCCTGGCCTTTCACCTTAGTGAGTTTTAGCTTGGCTATTATAATCGGCGTTATGGCTATCTTACTGCGACCGCGCCTGACCAGGGAGAGGATAGTCCTCTCACGATAGGAGTTTGATTTGGGAATTGTGGACATCGTTCTACGCAGAGATTTCAAAGAACTCAGGCAGACCAATGCCTTTCGAATTATGGTTATTGCCTCGGCCGTAATTACTATTGCCTGTGCCGTGGGTGTCAGCATTGCTTTGAGTAGGCAGGCATGGCTGCGGGAGGAGGCAGCCAGACCTCTTATAGAATTGATAGTAGGTCTTATAACCTATTTTATAACTCTGTTTGTCCTTATTTCTTTCATCTGGGCTTTTGCCAGCTTACCGATTGTTAAAGAGAAGGTTAATGGCAATATTGAGTGCCTTTTAGCTACTCCGCTTAGCCCTAAAAAGCTCTGGATGGGTAAGTGTTTAGCGATCTTACTGCCGGGCTATATTATCGCCGTAATAACCACACTTGTAGTAGTGCTGGTGGTTAATTTTACCACTATCATCCCAGCACTTGGCTATTTCGTCTTACCAGTTCCGGTGCTGCTTACCGGCTTCGTTATCAATCCAATACTGTTTTTCGGATTGCTTTCTTTTATGGTCCTTATTTCTCTTGCGAATAACCCGGATATAGCTATAGCACCATCTTTTATTATTGGGTTTGGATTGATGATGGGGCTCCCTATAGGAATTGGTACAGGAATTATTAACCTGGCCTCATGGGCTTTTGCTTTGTGGTATTTTGTTAGTGCAGTTATTATGTGGATAGTTGTCGGTTATCTTTCCCGTCTCCTTACGAAAGAAAATATAGTCCTGTCCAGTAAAGGGGGCTGATACTGTTTTTAGTTTTACTGTTCGTCAGTTTTCTGCGGGACACTATATCTTGAAGATAGTATAGAGTAAAGCAACTCATTGGTTTAGAGCAGTATACACGAAAAATCAAAGATTTTATAGGCTTTATTTACCGTATTAGCCTGATCAATCAAATGTATAAAAGTTTAGTTTGTGTTGTATAATTGAGAGTAAGCTCTTATATTAATAGAGAGTATGTTAAAAATAATCAGCGAACTTGGAGACAGGAGTGTTTCTTTCTTGGTGATTGTCTGTTCTGTCTACTGTTTTACCAGATGATATGGGGACGGCCGGCTGATAGTATTCATCCATTCCGGGTGGTATCCATCCATTTCGGATGGATATTAGAACAGCCTGGGTTCGATCCTCTACATCTAGCTTTTTGAAGACATATCCAAGCTGGTTCTTAATGGTTCTTTCACTCAGATTTAGTTGAGTCGCAATCTGTTTGTTCGAGTTGCCTGCTGCGATAAGGCATATAATTTCCTGTTGTCTTGGAGTCAAAGGTGAGGTTATTGGGTGTAGGACTCCATTCTTTCTAGCCTCTAGAATATTAACTACTTCTAAACTGTCTGAATTTTCCTCATTGTTGAGTATCTGAAGATGACGGATTTCATTTTGATATAAGTGTTGATATAGTTTTTTATATCTTATGCGCCCCCAGATCCATACAATGGATAGTCCGACGATGGCACTTAACGCAATGATTTCAATCCGTACTCCCCCGAAAGCCATTATCACAGTGGCGATAGTAGCGGCATATAAAAATATCATAATCTGCATATTCCATATCCCATCCGAAAACTGCATCTTCACTATCCGGGCAGCTTCGGCTTCTATATGGGTCTGCTCTTTGTCTTTATCAGTAAGTTGATCTGTTTTTTTATTATCTGGTCTCATAATTTGACCTGCAAATTGTATTCTAGTTAAATACAAAATTTAGCCTGTGGAAAAACCAGTAACATATTTTTAATATCCAGAATTTTATATACATTTTGAATTACTATTTGATAACTAAATTTTTACTTCCTCTATTTTGCTTAGTACCTTCTTCACATCAGCTGGCTCCAGACTGTTTTCCAGTAATGTTGCCCGAGTAATAATCCTCCGGCTGTACAGGTTAACCAGTGCATCATCTAGTGAGACCATACCCTCCTGCTGAGCGGTGCGTATCACGTTGAACAGCTGGTTGAATCTTCCATCGTGGATCAAAGACCTTACAGCTGAGTTAGCTATCATAATCTCTACTGCTGCTATTCTTCCTGAACTATTGGCTCTCGGCACAAGTCTCTGGCAGAGCACAGCGGTCAATAGGGATGCTACTCGCACTTGAGCAGTATATCTCTCTTCAGGTGGAAACAGGTCTATAATTCTCTGCACTGCCTGGGGTGCATTTGGGGCATGACCTGTCGTCAGTACTAGGTGACCGGTATCGGCTAGGGAAATTGCTGCTCTCGCTGTTTCCGAGTCCCTCATCTCACCTACACAGATCACGTCAGGGTCATGTCGTAAAACGTGCTTGAGTGCCGCAGCAAATGAAAACGTATCACGCCCCAGTTCTCTCTGGATTATGTTTGATTTGATATTGACATGTACGTATTCGATGGGGTCTTCCAGCGTAACGATATGGCAGGTCTTGTTGGTATTCAGATACTGGATCATCGCTGCCTGAGTAGTGGACTTACCACTGCCGGTAGGCCCTGACACCACTATAAGTCCTGTTTCTCTGGAGATGATTTTTTTGTACATCTCCGGCAACTCCAGTTCATCAATGGTTGGTACTCTCGATGACAGTATTCTTACCGCGAGATTTGTCAAACCTCTCTGTTGAGCAACACTGCAGCGAAGACGAGTGCCATCGGGCATAGCATAAGAAAAATCTAACTCTCTCTCACGATTGTATATATCTATATTGTCTTCAGTAGTTAATTGCTCCAGAGCTTCACGTATATTACTCTCGGTTATATCTGGTAGACTGTCGATTTTTTCCAGGAAGCCATCTACACGTATTAAAGGTGGGCTGTTGACTGACATATGTAGGTCGGAAGCTCCTTTTATTACAGCTGCATTAACAAGATTAAAGATGTCCATTTTTCTCCTTAATAATCCTGTTCTAATAAAGACTCTTCCTTCAGTAAAGTGATACAGCCTTAGGGTGAAAACGGAGTTGAGCCTATCGAACAGATCCAACAGGTGTTCGCGATGTTCCTAAGGCTGTATATTGCATTAGCTGTTCAAATTGTGATACGTTGCTGCAATGAGCTTTTGCTTCTTCCAAAGTGATTATCTTTTTTATTACAAGATTTAGTAGAGATTGATTAAGAGTTATCATACCTTCCTTCTGCCCCGTTTGTACATTGCTGTATATCTGGTGGACTTGTCCTTCGCGTATAAGATTTTTAATCGCATTAGTACATAACATTATCTCCAGGGCTGGTACTCTTCCTCCTCCGATACGTGGTACCAGTCTCTGAGATAAAACAGCTAGTAGGACCTGAGATAGTTGGAGCCTTATCTGGGCTTGTTGCTCGCCCGGGAATACTTCCACGACTCGATCAATGGTCTCGCTGGCGTCAACTGTGTGCAGTGTGCCAAGTACAAGGTGCCCGGTTTCGGCGGCTGATAACGCAATAGCGATGGTTGTTAAGTCACGCATCTCTCCAACAACAATAACATCCGGGTCATGTCTTAGAGTATGTTTTAAAGCAGTTGCGAATGATTCAGTATCTTCGCCGACATTACGCTGGATAATCACTGACTTATTATCTTTATGTATATATTCAATAGGGTCTTCGATAGTGACAATATACCGCTCTGCATGGTTATTGATATGATTAATCATTGCTGCCATTGATGTAGATTTACCGCTCCCTGTCGGCCCTGTCACTAGAATTAATCCTCTGGGTCTGAGAGCTAACTCGCCATAAATACTTGGCAGACTAAGACTTTGGAGTGGATATAATACACGCATTAACAGACGGAAAGCCAGGCTTATCGTATTCTTTTGGAAGCAAGCATTGACTCTAAATCGACCAGTCTCACTCTCATAGCTGAAGTCTAATTCCTTGTTGGTAAGGAATTTATCCATTTGTTCCGGGCTGACAATACTTACTAATATGCCATGAATTTCCTTCGCTCCCATAGGGGGATGATTATCCAGCTTCTGCAATTTTCCATCAATACGTATGACTGGATGTCTATCGACATTTAAATGTAAATCTGAGGCAGACTTTTCCTGGGCTAGTGCAAGTAGACTCTCAATTTTGCTAGGCATAAATTACTCCAAATAATCCGTTTCCCGTAACTAATAATCAGGCATCATTAATCTTGGATAGAGCTTATTATATTCTTCACTCAGTCTCTCTATCTCATCCTCACTGTATAAACGCCAACCATTCCTGTCTCGATATTTTGCATCACTATCAGGGTCCTTTTTTATCCGTCGAGATAGGGTACTCTTACTGATGCCTAATCGTGAACAGACTTCATGTATTGTGTAATAACTATTACCATTTACTACTTTTGGCATGTGTCCAGTCCTTAAACATATTCAAATAGTGTCAAAATTATTCTATGTACCCTGATAGGTAATAACAATCACCTTATAGTACCGGGTATGTTATTACTTTGGTAATATGACGGACTAAGACTTGGGTAATGATATGTAGACTCAAAAATTACTTTTTTCACATTAAGTCAATCGTTAAATTGTCATGCTGGAGCGTAGCGACCTGCCCGCTTGCCTTTGTTGACCTGCTTGCCGTTCCTTTTGAATTCTGTATACGATAGCTTTAGCGCAAGCAGGCCGTCCCCCTGCCCGCCAGGGCTTGGCAGGCGGGTCCGGGACTATGGCAGGCGGGCTTGCCCGCCGTCCCTCCTGAACTTTGGTAGGCGGGAGCCTCTCAGAGTTGGGTGGCTAGATTCGAAAGTTTAATATTTTGTGCATTTCGCGGGGGACTCATGTTGGCTATCTTATATTGGGGTTAAGATAATGTGATAGAATGTTAGAGGAGGTGTACTGTGCCGGTATACTCCCATTCACAGCTGAGTATGTATGAAGAATGCCCGCTGAAGTATAAGCTATGCTACCAGGATGGCATAAAGCGGGACATTGAGAGTATTGAAGCTTTTCTGGGGACGATGGTTCATGATACCCTGAAAAAATGCTACGATAATATCAGGATTACCCGGCTGAACAGCCTCGATGAACTCCTTTCCTATTTTGACGCTATCTGGCAAAAGAATTGGCATGACCTGATAGTAATAAACAGGAATGACGTGACTCAAGAACACTATAAAGCTCTTGGCAGGAAGATGATTGAGACCTATTACCGACACTATGCTCCTTTCGATACCGACACTACCATCCAGACCGAAATGCGTCTGAATTTTACTTTCGATGAAGGTAATAAGTATAGACTGACCGGCTACATAGACCGGCTTTCCTGTACTAGCGACGGCATTTACCATATCCACGACTATAAGACCTCAGCCTACCTGCCCACCCAGGAGCAGGCTGATAGCGACCGCCAGCTCGGGCTCTACCATATCGGTGTCCAGAAAAGGTGGCCTGATATCAAAAACATCAGACTCATCTGGCACTACCTTGCCTTTGATCGGGAAATTGTTTCCTTTCGCTCTGATGAAACAATCTCCCGGCTGGTAACTGATACTACAAGACTCATCGACGAGATTGAATCAGTTCGGGAGTTCCCCCCGAAAGAGTCAGGTTACTGTGGATGGTGTGAATATCCCGATCTGTGTCCGATGAGAAAACACTTCTATACGGTGGAAAATTTGCCAGTTAATGAGTACCTGAATGAGCCCGGTGTTGTTCTGGTCAATAAATATGCCGAGCTCAAGGAACAAGCCCGGACAGCAATTGATGAGATGGACAAAGTAAAGGAAGCCCTTATCGACTACGCTCGCAAGGAGAATGTAGCCGTCATTAAAGGAAGTGGTTATAAAGTCCGGGTCAAGTTTGACGAGAAATTGAAGTTCCCCGGCAAGAGTGAAACCGAAAGACAGGAACTAGATGAGTTGATTGTTCAGGCAGGAAAATGGCCTGAGGTTTCGCAACTTGACACAACGGCACTCAACCGAATCATAGAGGAAGGGCTGTGGGACAAAGAGCTAATTAACGAGGTAATGAATTATGGCAGGATTGAAGAAACGAGTGCCATATATTTATCCAAGCTGAAGGAGGGAGAGGAATAAAGCTATTCGAAGATTTTCTATCCCAATCTTCATCTTTTGGATAACCGTCATTCTCTGGTTTCTTATACCAATACCAATCTTCATCTTTTGGATAACCGTCATTCTCTGGTTTCTTATACCAACCTCTATCTTTTAGATTACCGTCATTCTCTGGTTTCTTTTCCGGTTCAACTATGGTAAAGTCCTGGTCAACGCCACTCTGGTCAATTTGAGGTTTCAAGATATACTGCCCGCTCTTCCCTGCTTCCACCACAGTCAGGTCGTAAACAAAGTTAACCTCCTCTCCAATCTCAGCCACAAAAGGCTTTGATAGCTGTAATCTACTGGAGGGCAGTTTAATCTCGACTTCTTCTCCGCTCTCCAGCAGGATACCAGTGACCTGTGATACCTCCAGAAAAACCTTGCTATATTCGCCTATAGGGATGTCTCCCCTCCAGATTTTCTGTGCCCGCTCACCCTGTAAATTGGTCAGGTCAGCCATCTGAATCTCTGGCTCAAATTCAATTATCTTTTTATCGTTACCATCAAGATGCAGGCTTACTTTTGATATCGAAATGTTCATTGTAGCAAAATCGGAGATAGCATTTACCTCGTCGCTTAACAGGAAGACGAAATTGCCTTCAGGGCTGGGTTGTACTTGCACTACCATTGGTGCTGGTGCTATTGCTGGCCTCAAAACGAAGAAGCCCACTACTACAATCACTACTGCAGTGACGATAGCGGTGGTTGCCAAAGTCCACACCATTGATCTGCCTGGTATCCAGTGAAATTGCGCCTGCCTGTTCTCCCTTCTTTCTCTTGCTGCTACCAGAGCCGTGGTGAAACGTTGCCGGTTAAGACTCTTGGCACGAGCCGAAGGTTTAAAAGAGTAGGCAGTCTTTGTTTCGAACATCACCGTAAGCAGTCCGCTCAGTTCTTCCCGGTAATCAGAATACTCGGCAAGACAAACGTCAATGCTTTCCCCGCCGTTGATGTGGTCGATGCATTCGTCTAGTATTTTCTCAAATTTGTCCTTCATTTCATTATCCTGAATTACAGGTCTGATAGTCCACCGGCTAACAGTCCGCGTAGTTTTTCTATGGCCGAACGTTGCATTTCCCGTACGGCTCCGTCACTCTTCTTTAGGATAGTCCCAACTTCTTTTGAACTCAGGCTACCAAAGAAGCGTAGCCGTACCACTTCTCTTTGCTCCGGTGTCAGTTTTTGCATTGCCTTATTAACCCTCTCTATCTCGATGTTTTTCTCGGCTATCGCAACCGGGTCTTCTCCTTCTTCTCTCAGTACTCCATCATCGGGAATAGTAGTAACCTTTCCTTTCTTTCGCAAACGGTCAACCAGGATGTTATGGGCAATCCGGAATAACCATGCTTGCATCGGAATGCCACGTTCTTGATATGATTTAAGCGATTCAAGTGCTTTAACAAAGACTTCTCCAGCAAGGTCCTCAGCTTCACTTCTATCGCCCAGGCGAACATATATATAGTGAGCGATCCTGTCAAAGTATTCATCGTAGAGACTGGCGAGCTGGTCTTCCTTGTCTCTAAGCTCATCCCTATTTTTTTTCACTCTGGCATCCATGTTGTACAACCTGGTTATTGAATTCTAAAGTAAGTATACTCTAACACGGTGCCAAAGAGCAGACCTCCCGTACTAAATTACTAGTACTTATTATCAAGTCTGTGTTCGGAGGATATAGTACTGCCGGTAGTGTGTAGTGTTGCCAACTCTTTGTGTTCCATCCACAGTAAAAGCTCGATTTCCCCCTTCATCTTTTCAACCTCAAGCAGCAAGATGGCTTTAAGTTCTTCCAAGCTATTCGTCATTTGGTTCTATTCCCCTGTTACCTTTGATGCTTCTCTAATCTATATAACGATAACGGGAGATAAATGTCAGTTAAATAGATACATCTATAAAAGTTAGCCCGAGAAATCCGGCCTGGTTTTCAATAATTGAGGATAATTACTAAAGTAATATTAGCTTCTGATAATCGCAAGCCTGACATATCCACTGCTAGTGCGTTGTATATAAGTAGAAAGAAGAAATTTTACGCGATAAAAATAGGAGATAAAGATGAAAAAGATTTTCTTGTTTCTGGCGGCAATGGCGTTAGCAGTGACGCTATTGCCTGGATGCGCCGGGCTAGGTGGCACCTCCCAGACGTCAAGCACCGGATTTGGTGGTATTGAGGTGCGGGTTACCGATGCGCAGCCTGACTACATCATCGAGGAAGTCTGGATTAACTTCTCAGAAGTATGGGTCCACAGGGCTGGTGACGGGTCAGAGGAAGA
>CAYOHA010000037.1:0-15026 GCA_964403625.1 uncultured Dehalococcoidales bacterium
TTGTATTCGTAATTATTTTGCATAGTCAAGTGCAGAGGAGGGAGATTGAATAATAACTCCTAATATTTTCCTCTCCATAGACGGGAGAGGAGCAAGGTGAGGGTGATACAAATATTTACCCCACACTTACGTTTCCGATTCGTTCCCCATACGGAATCCCATACGAGTATTACGAGTTGGGACTCTCCCGCAAGGAGCGAGAGGAAATGATAGGTAGATGAACGACTTTCTTAAAAACAGTATAACTGTTTAAATCTCCCTTTTGTCCCATGCCTTCGCCAAGGCTATGTGCAGGCAAACCCCTTTTCCAAAGTGGGAGATATAGACAAATTCAAGTAAACCAATTATATTTCTCCCTTTTGTAAAGGGAGATTAAGAGGGATTTTATCAAAACATAATTATAAAACAAGCCTAAATAGAAATGAGTAAATTATTAAGCCGGTAAAATTAGTCCCCCCCTCCCCAAGATGCTTCGTCCCACACTTTGTGAAGTCCTCCAGCATAACAGGTGAGAATAACTATCCTTTCTTTTCTCTCTAAAGGTTGCGGGCATATTAACAGGTCTTTGTAAGTGTCATTCTGGAGCCCGCCTTAGGGCGGGCGAAGAACCTCAGGGCGGTAGTGGGGATTATAAAGTATTACCTGTATATCATATCTAAAAGGATTCCAGTATGACAGTTGTATTAGGATTTGCAAAATGTGGTGGTATGTATTACGCTATTTTTCAAATTAAGTTTTTTAAACAAGAAGGAGAAGGAAAGAATGAAGGACTTTAGAGGGAAGGTAGCATTTATCACCGGAGGAGGTTCCGGTGCCGGACTCGGTCAGGCAAAGGTGTTTTCCGAAGCGGGTTGCAAGGTCGTCATTGCGGATATCCGAAAGGACCACCTGGACGAGGCAATGGCATATTTCCGGGAGAAGAAAGCAGATGTCCACGCCATCCAGCTGAACATAACGGACCGCAAGGCATATGCCGCGGCTGCCGATGAGGTAGAGAAGGTATACGGCAGCCCGCCTCAGCTACTCTTCAATACTGCTGGAGTTAATGCTTTCGGGCCGGGTGAAGCCTCGACATTTGAAGACTTTGACTGGATCTTAGGTGTTGACCTGGGCGGTGTCATTAACGGTATGGTTATATTCGTGCCGCGTATGATAAAAGCAGGTAAAGGCGGTCACATCGTATCGATCTCCTCCTGGGGAGGTTTTTCGGGCTCATCCGGCACGACTCCATACTCCACAGCCAAGGCTGGAGTTATCATGCTCATGGAGTGTTACTATCAGGCACTCAAGCCATACGGTATCGGCGTATCCTGTTTGTGCCCGGTCGGCATAAAATCGAACATCGGCGAGTCTTCGTACACCAGGCCAAAGGACCTGGAGAATACCGGATACAACACCAATGAAAAGACGGTCGAGTTCATGCGCCACCATTACTCCTTTGGCATAGAGCCTATCGAGCTGGCGCAGATACTGAAGAAGGGTATCGAGAATGAACAGCTCTTCATTTTCCCGTTCCCTGACCCGGAGAAGATGCTGAGGGATAATTTTGAGCGTATCATCAACTATTCCACACCTGAAGGCATGAAGAGGCAGGAAGAGCTGATGAGGAAGCGACGGGAAGAAATGATGAAGCGAATGGGTGCGGCTGATGGTCCCATGGCAGGTGCCGCTGAAGCCGGGTGGGGGAAAGCCAGACCGGACCTGACCTGGGTCAAAGACACCAGGGGATTTTAGAGAGACAGTAAGGCGGGAAAAATTAAGCGCTTTGTGATAAAGCTGAGTTAGACTCACAACTCATTTCTTAATAAAAAGGCAGCGTTGATAATGTATTTCAGGTCGGTCGCTTCAGCACCGCACATCTTCAACTCAACAAAGTCATAGCTGATGGTATTGAAGGGGCTGGACGCCGTGGCATTGACGCCGGACATCGAGACGATGGGCGAATTATGGGACACTCCATTCCAGTTAAGCCGGCTGATAAGCGAACCTGAAGCGCCAGTCCCTTCCCGGCTTGGCATCCAGCTGAAGGAAAGCCAGCCGGTATGGGTAAGTTTCATAACAGGCTGGAAGGTATATAAAACTGCATTAGTACCGACAGCTTCCCAGAGCTGGACGACATCGATAATTGCCTGGTTGGCAACGTCCGCCCAGAAGAGAAAGTAGAAAGTATGGGCTGAGCCGTTCCTGAGCAGATCGAAAATAGATGCTTTAGCGCCCGAATGAGTATCCACGGCATCAAGCTTGGCGCCGGCAGATGTCCAGTCTTCACTGAACAGTTCGTGGTCGGAATCATCAACATCGACCCTGATACTGCAATATGCATGGGTAGCCGAGCCCAGACCGGTAATATTCACCGAAAGCCGGCAACCGATCCTGGTGACTTCCAAGCGGGCATCGGAGGGTTTAGGCAGGGTAAGGGCAACGCTGTACTGGGCGTTGGTAATGGGCGGTCGGCTGGTGGGAACGATAGTGTGGGCGCCAGATTCAAGGTCACCACTGTTCTGCAGGTTCGGCGAGTAGCTGATAAGCTCTATCTTCTCTTTTATATCGGAATGGTATTTGTCAGTCATTTCTTTCACCTCCTATAAATTCTCAATGATATTCTCCCTTTATAAAAGGGGCTTGCCTGCATATAGCCTTGGTGAAGGCATGGGGCTAAGGGGGATTTTAGATTAAAAAATCCCTCTCGATGAGGCTATTTAAAAATTTCAGAGTGTCATCCTGGAGCGAAGCGAAGGATCTCAGGGTCGGGATGGGTTTTTATTGCCCCTCCCTGAGATTCTTCGTCGTCCTTCACTCTTTGAAGGACTCCTCCAGAATGACATTTTCGTACAACCTTAAGGAATATTGAACCTTCTTCATACTTCCTATGCTCCCTGTCCTTCATAGTCGACCTGGTAGGTCGCCACGCTGCTGCCATCTTTAAGCTGGAGCAACAGCCGGTGCCACTGGCGGTCATAGTGGAATTCAGCGACCTCGCCGGCGAGCAGGGTGGTCTCAGCAACCAGTTCGCGGGCAATCCCGTTTTCAGCAGCATAACCGTAAAACTTATACTTGAGTGATTGAGAAGCATGGGTATTTTTCAGAAGTATTGTCTTCTCAGCGAGTTCGAGGGTCGGCCAGTCCAGAGCGGTGGTATAGTCTGATGCCGTGGTGCCGGTCAGGGAGCCCCTGTCAATTTTCCACATACGATTACCTCCATCAATTTTCCAGTGAGTTTCATCGCTTCCTCCAAGCCGCTTCGCCTCCCGATCATATAGGGATGGTCTCGCGTTGGCGAAGTTGAAGTTGTGTTTCTAAAGTTGGATTCATATATTAAATTCGCTTCAAATACGTTCATGATAAATTATTCAACTACATTCAGGACAAGCCCAGGTTGACAATCTGCCAGAAGTCGCACACTTCTTCGGGCTTAACAAGTTCCCGGGACGAGAAGGCGGCATTGGCGCACAAAAAGCGGTCAAAGATTCGCTGCCCTTTTTTATTAGATGGAGTATAAGACTTGCGGTGAGCGCAGGTAAGGCAGGATTTGAATTCAGCGACCTGTTTTATCTTTAACATTTTTCAACCTCCATATAGAACATAAGTTCTAATAGAAAAGTATAAATATAATGTTTACAGATAATCAACAGGACTTTGTCGCAGGTGAACCTTTGATAGATAGGGAAAGTAACGAAACATTCCTGAAGGTTTAAATGACCGGTGAGGAAAGCATAAAAGAAGCCTGGATTAGGTAACCGGTACAATTCTAATATGGATAAATAGAAGTGATGCGGGAACTGCAGCAGTTACTACTTTCTTAGAAAATAGGATTTTTTAATGCTTATGGACTGGCTGGCCACTCTGGACAGTTCCCGAACTCCTGTTTGATAAGAAATTACTCATTCCTGAGTTACAGCAGATGCTTATATCATTAGTATAATATAATGTAATCATTAGTTCGAGTCCTATGGGGTGGACCACTTTTAGAAATGACACAAGACTTCATCACTTATTTACATCTATTTACAGCCTATGGGTAATATCAGGCGTTCTAGATAGACAATCAAACCGTCTAAGCTGAAGGATAAAGTAGTTCCACCTGTCTATGACATGCCCTAATAATTTCGAATATACCACTAGATATCAAGTGATATTTAAAGAATAGCAAGTATATGTAGTAATATAAAAAATTCTTGTAAACGAAAAAATAAGGAATTTTCTCAATTAGGAGAAATCTGTCTTGTTGAACTGCATTCGCTATTCTGTTTTACATGGTGGCTGATATTTAGCGGATAAATATTTATGCGGTGGCATGGATGTGTAAAAAATAATATAGTATTATCGAAATATATAGTTGACTATTAAATTATAGAATACTATAATACTATAATACACTAAATGGAGAAGAATGATATGTCCGACCTGCGAGCAAAACAGAGAAAAAGGCGAAAAACTGCAATTATAGACGCAGCTAAACAACTCGTTATTGAAAAAGGATACCACAACACAAGCGTTGAAGATATTGCAAGAAAAGCTGAGGTAGGTCCTGCTACGGTATACAACTACTTCGGCTCTAAATTCGGCATTTTTATATCTGTTTTACGAGAATATATGAAAATAATGCGGGATAAAGGGGAAAAAATAATCGGTAATCCGCCTGATTCTGCGGAAGAAGCTGTTTACGTACTTGTAAAAGCATACTATAGTGACTTGCCAGAACTCTACGGTAAAAAACTGATACGTGAAGTATATTCTGCAGGATTCGTAGAACACTCCTCCATCAGGGACGAAACCAACGAGGGGACGACGGGGATTGATAACATTGCCATTACCCAAATTGCAGAACTGGTTCAACTATTAAAAACCCGTAAACAGATCGCTTCTGATCTAGATATCACTGAAGTGACTTTAGTCCTTTTCTCACTGATAAGTAATGATCTCCTTTTGTTCCTTACCCGTGATGATATGACTGTGGAAGTTTTTTTAGATATGGCTAAAAGACACATCGGTATCCTTTTTAAAGGATTGGCGCCTTAGAGTGTTGTCTAGTTTGATAATACATATGTTAAAAATGTGAGAAGAGCTATTAAGTTATCTCGAAAACGGTATACAGATAGAAATTAACTTAGTTTTTGTTTCTTACCCGATGGAAATTCACCATATAAATGCCTTGAATAACACAAGTTTAAAAATTACGAACAGTAAATCTCTGGTTGTAGTGTACGAAGTGCCACACTGATAGCATAAGCGGTAGCACGCTTTCGGGCAGGAGGACAGATCATGGAAGAAATAATTATAAAAGCAACTGGTGTTCATAAAATATATGATACCGGTAAAATTCAGGTGCACGCCCTCCGCGGTGTAGACATGAGCGTCCGCCGGGGAGAGATGGTTGCGATCATGGGACCATCCGGGTGCGGTAAAACCACGTTACTCAATGTGTTCTCCGGACTCGATGATTTAAATGAAGGTCAGGTAGTTATCGATGGTCCTCCCATCCATAAGATGTCAGATGCCGACCATACCAGATACCGGGCAGAGAAGATGGGATTCGTATTTCAGTCTTTCAACCTGCTGCCGGTACTCAGCGTGGTCGAAAATGTAGAGTTACCCTTGCTTCTTAGCGAGGTGAAAGCGAAAGAGGCGCGACGGCGTGCCCAGGAAGCGCTGATATTAGTCAGCCTGGCCGACCAATCATCGCAGCGCCCGGCTGAACTGTCCGGAGGACAACAACAGCGGGTGACAATTGCCCGGGCTTTAGTGAACGATCCGGCGATCGTATGGGCAGATGAGCCAACCGGTAACCTGGACAGTGAGACTTCTCTAGATGTCATGAATCTGTTGTGTAAACTGAACAAAGCAAAGGGTCAGACTTTTATTATCGTAACCCATGATCCAGCAGTCGGTCGTAGAGCTGACCGGATCCTTCGAATGGCGGACGGTAAGATCGTTGAAGAGAGCTTCTCAAAGGCAGAATAGAAGGCAGGTTACAGTCTTTAGGAGATATTGATGGAAAAGCTGTTTGGAATACCCATAGCCCAACTCACCATAATCTTGTTGGCGATCTTTGCCATAGGTCTCACCATCACGATTATTATCGCCCTGCGGAATACGGCCCTATTAAAGATCGCGGTGCGTAACATACTACGACGGCGGGCTCAGACCATGCTCATTGTGCTAGGCCTGATGCTGGCGACCCTGCTTTTTTCGGCCTCGTTCACTACCGGTGATACATTCACGCATTCGATCAGGGCGGAAGGGGTGAAAAACCTGGGAGAAGTGGATGTGCTGGTCAGGGCAGAAACGAGGACTGCCTTTGGCAGCTTGACTTTTTTCGACAAGGGATATTTCCAACAGGTACAGGATACCTTGTTTGGTGTTACCGAAGTAGATGGGGTGGCGCCACTGGTACGAGAGAGCGTACCGGTCATCGCTCCAAACAACCGGTTAAGTGAACCTCAGGTCGACATCCTCGGTTATGTTAATGAATCGATGAACGGCTTCAACCGTGTGCAAAGTACCTCTGGAGGAATATTTACGATTAAAACTCTGGGCAGCGGTCAGGCATATATAAGCAAAGAACTGGCAGAGAAGCTGGATGTAAGTTCCGGAGATATGGTGCAGCTATATCTAGGGTCGCAGCCAACCAATTTGGAAGTAGCTGCCATCTATAAAAGTGGAGCCAGCCCGGCCGGGGAGCTTTCGATAGTACTGTCCCTGGTACAAATCCAGTCATTAACCGGCAACGCAAATAAGATCAATATGATTATAATCACTAACCGGGGGGATTCCGTCAGCGGTGCGGAATATACCGACCTAGTAGTCTCAAAACTAAACCCGGTTCTGAAAGGTTCCTGACTCGAGGTGGAGCCGATCAAGCAAGATACATTGAAGCAGGCTGAGAAATCGGGAAGTATGTTTTCCAGTATCTTTCTCCTGTTCGGGCAGTTTTCTATCGTGGCAGGCATCGTATTAATCTTCCTCATCTTCGTCATGCTGGCAGCCGAACGGAAACGGGAACTGGGCATCATGAGAGCAATAGGAGCCCAGCGCGGTCATATCATCCGTTTATTTGCTCTCGAGGGTGCCGTTTACTCCCTGGTCGCAGCGGCGGTGGGCAGTCTACTGGGCGTAGTAGTCGGGTGGGCGATGGTCCGGATAATGTCGCTGGCCTTCGGTGAAGCCGGCCTGGAACTGAGCTATTCTTTCAGCTGGCGCAGCGTCATCATGGCCTACACTCTAGGAATGGCATTTACCTTTGGTATAGTGCTGATTTCCTCATGGCAAGTCAGCCGTTTGAACATAATACGGGCGATCCGGGATATCGCCGAACCCCGTCAGAGGCGTAAGACAGTGAAAGGGCTGCTGATGATAATTCTGCTCCTATCACTGGGGGTTGTTATTGCACTGGCCGGTTTTCAAGTAGCGCAGACGTCGGCCTGGATGCTAGGAATATCTCTGGTCTTCATCGGCATATGCTTGTTAGCCCGCCGTTTCGGTTTACCGGACCGGGTGGCTTTCACCGCAGCAGGGCTGGGGCTGTTATTATGGTGGATCATACCCAACGATACACTGGGGGCTTTGGGGAAAGAGACGAAGTCGGGCATCGAGTTACTCTCCCTTACCGGAATCATGGTCGTGCTGGGGGCGGTGCTGGTTACCACTTACAACGCGGATCTCCTATTGAAAGCGACCGTATTCGTATTTGGGCGTATCCGCGGCTTGTCCCCGGTCTTGAAGACAGCGGTCTCTTATCCCATGCAAAGTAAGTTCCGAATGGGAGCGACGCTAGCCATGTTTTCGCTGGTGGTATTTATCCTGGTGGTGATGTCATTTGTCTTGAATTCATCAGCATCTGTCTACAAAAATACCGAGCAACTATCGGGAGGGTATGATATCCGGGCGAGCACCAGCTATATCAACCCGATTACTGACATCCGTACCGATTTGAAGAAGACCAGCGGCATCAATATCGACGATTTCGACGTTATCGGCAGTTTCAACATTGCCGGCATCAAGGTAATGCAGGAGGGTGCTAATAAGGAGTTTGTTGACATCATAATCCAGGGTGCTGATACAGACTATGCGTATAACACAACCTATGGGTTTATGATGATATCGCAGGACTATGATAAGCCCGAAGAAGTATGGCGAGCTCTGATGCAAGAACCGAACACTGTAATCGTCCCATCTTATCTGGTACCATCCAGAAATAACTACAGCTTTGGGGGAACATCATCACCCTTCAAACTTGAAGGGTGATGGCAGGAGGACAAGGTACTACCCGATATTTACATACGGATAGTCAATCCTGCGACAGGTACCGAACACAAACTCCGCGTCATCGGTGTGCTAAAAAACAGTGCAGCCTATGTACAAGGAGTATTCGCATCCCAGCAAACGGTCAATACAATTCAAGGCCAGACCATACCACCGACTACTTACATGTTCAAGCTTAAGGACACTGCTAAGGCTGGGATAATTGCGAAATCACTGGAAGCCGGGTTCCTTGAACACGGCCTGCAGTCGTATGTGATGGCAGACGAGATTAAAAAGAACGGCAGTGCGAATATGATGCTCAATAACCTGTTGCAGGGTTTCGGGGGATTAGGGCTGGTAGTCGGTATCGCAGCGTTAGGGGTCATTGCCGCGCGGTCAGTGATAGAACGGCGGCAGCAGATCGGAGTTCTGAGAGCACTGGGCTTTCAGAAAGGGATGGTACAGCTTTCATTCCTGTTGGAGTCATCGTTCGTAGCCCTACTCGGTATCATTATCGGAGTGGCTCTGGGATTGGGGATATCGGTCCGGGTGGTGACAGAAATGACAAAGAGTATCAGTGGTATTACTTTTGAAATCCCGTGGTTCAGCATCATCACGGTAGTAGTCATTGCTTACGGGGCTTCACTGTTCACGACATATCTGCCGTCCCGACAGGCATCTCGGATATACCCAGCCGAAGCGTTAAGATACGAATGACCACGTTATCAACCGAAATGAGCCTATACCTGATAATGTATTATTATAAACATTAAACATACATAATCGCCGATTCAGTTTTTAGACCAATTTCAGGCATAAATCGTTGAGGACTTTTATGGATGGATAAGGAAATTGTTTGGGTTTTAGGCTGGTCGATAGTTGGCTGGGGAAGAAGGATTCGAACCTTCCCTGACGGATCCAGAGTCCGCTGTCCTACCGCTAGACGATTCCCCAACGCAATATGGATTATACCTAAAATAAGCACGAACATCAACAAAAGGCTGGTCACTCACCTCACACCGAAAGTGGTATGTTTCTAAAAGATAATTTATTTAAACATAAGCTTTATTTATCAGAATTTTCACCCCCAGTTCTTCGACTCCGGGATTCTCTCCAGAACTCTAAACGGTTTGACCCTGCTTACGACCACGTTATAGGTGCCATCCCGCCTTGTTAGTTTTCCTCTTATCACCAGGAATGGCGATTTGAATTCGTATTCATAGCTTTCGTATACCTGCGGGAAAACCATCAGGGGAATAAGGCCGAACTCATCCTCAAGAGTCATAAACACCACCTTACCGTGGGGCCTCTGCCGGCGGATTACCAGCCCTGCCGTCACTACTTCTACACCGTCGGCCAGTCTCGCTATGTCCCTGCTGCAATGCATACCCTTACTAAAACGGGGGCGCAGCTTAGCCATAACATGCCCGGCAGGAAAGAGGCTGAGCACATTGTACTCACCCTTCATACGTTCCCAATCTCCGGGGGCGTCGAGTTCCACCAGGTCCTGTTCGATAGGAAGTGATAAAGGCAATTGAGAGTTGATTGGCCGGTAGCGCAGTCCAATCTCCCATTTCACTATCCTCCGGTTATTCTCGATACTGTCAAAAGCCCCGGCGTCGGCTAAATTGAGGGCTACTTCTTCCAGCACGCCGGTGCGTTCCAGGAAATCGCCGATATTTCTGAAGCCTCCTCGCTCTTCTCTGCCTCTCTCTATCGACCCGGCGGAAGCTTTTCCCAGTCCCAGAACACTCAGAAAGCCCAGACGCAAAGCATCATTCTCTATGGTGCACTCAGCCTTACTCCGGTTAATATCCGGATTCAACACCGGTATATTATGCCTTCTAGCATCCTCCTTTAATGTCTCCAGGTTGTAGAACCCCATAGGCTGCTGGTTGAAAATGGCAACGAAGAACTCCAGAGGGTAATGTAACTTCAGCCAGGCTGACTGATAGGCAGTTACCCCGAAGGCGAAGGCATGGGACTCCGGGAACATATACAGGCCATTGAATTTCTTAAAGACTTTTTCGGCCGCATCTTCGCTGACGCCCTTGCTTCCGGCACCTTCAATGAATTTCTGCCGGTACTGCTCAATAAGTCCCTCGTTGTGCCTCCTGCCGAAAGCCCGGCGCATTCGGTCAGCCTCACTGGGGGCAAAGCCGGCAACATCTATCGCCAGCTGGTTCACCTGGTCCTGGAACAATACCACGCCCAGGGTACGCTCCAGGGAATGTTTCTCCAGTGGGTGGTCGTAGGCTACCGGCTTTTTGCCACTGCGCCTTGCCAGGTATTCCTGAACGCCGTTGTTGACGCCCACACCGGGTCTTACCGCTCCTACTTCATGAGCCATGTCCAGTAAATTTCTGGGCCTGAGTCGGGTAATGTTCTGCATCTGGGCTGATGATTCTACCTGAAAGATACCAATGGTATCTCCGCGGCAGAGCATATCGTAAACGGCGGTATCCTCGAAGTTGATGCGTGAGAGGTCGATTCTTTCTCCGGTGCGCTGCCTGATCAACTCGATTGCCTCCTGAAGCTGGGAGAGAGCACCGAGGGCAAGGAAATCTATCTTAACGAAGCCGGCATCGTCAATGCTGTCCTTGTCCCACTGGCAGACGTAGCGGCCTTCGATGGCACCTCTCTGCACGGGCACGATATCTATCAGCGGGCTGGAGGACAATATCATACCGCCTGGGTGCTGTCCCAGATATTTGGGAAACCCGTCAAGCTCCAGGGCCAGCTTTATAAGGTCACGCCATCCCGGGGCGTCTATCCTGTCCCGGAAATTAGGCATCTTCTGCATCTCGGTTTCGAGCTTCCGGGCACTGCCCCAGTCAGTCTGTTTGGCAAGCTGGTCGACTTCAATCTGAGGCAAGCCCAGCGCCTTACCCAGGTCTCTTACCGACCCCCTGACCTGGTAGGTGGCGATGGTACCGGTAAGGGCAGCATGTTCCCAGCCCCACTTCTGATGAGTCCGTAGAATCAGGTCCTCCCGAATACTGCGGGGAAAATCAAGGTCAATATCGGGCACGTTGGTCATAGCATCTTCGGGCAGGAACCTCTCCAGAGAGAGGTTGTACTTCAGCGGGTCAATGTGCGAAAGGCCGATAAGGTAGCCCACCAGCAGAGCCACCGATGAACCTCTGCCTCTGCCGGGCGGGTTCTCCTCCAGGGTTAAAGACGGATCGCTCAGCCCCTGGTCTATCATTACCTCCCGCCCGAGCTTGATTACCTCATGGTAGAGGAGGAGGAAGCCTGCCAGGTGAAACTTTCGGATCAAACGGAATTCTTCCTCCAGCCGACGGCTTACCTCAGGGGTCACGGTGCCGTAGCGTCTCGCCGCGGCTTCATAACACAGCTTCTGCAGGTAGCTCTCCGGAGTATAGCCCTCCGGTGCCGGATAGTCCGGGAAGGTATAGCTGAGGTACCTAGTCAGATCCAGGGTGCACTGCTCCGCTATCTCTATGGTATTTGCTATAGCTTCAGGACACTCCCGGAAAAGGTCTTCTAATTCCGCCTTTTGCCTCAAGTAGAACTCAGAGTTTGGCCTCCTTTCCCGGTGTGTTTCCTCCAGGCTTCTACAGTTTTTGATAGCCACCAGGCAGTCCTGAAGACGGTGCCTTTCTCGAACATGGTAATGGACATTACCTGTCGCTACCACCCTGGCACCCGTTTTCCGAGCCAGGTCAAGTAACCTTTTATTACGTTCGGTGTCGCCGAACGCCAGGTTCTGCTGGAGTTCTAGATAATAGTTTTCCGGTTCAAGCCAGTCCAGGTATTGCCGGACAAGGGAGCACGCTTCGGAAATATGTTCCTGCGTCACAAGCTGCGGAAGCTCACCCTTCGGACATCCTGACAGCACAATCAAGCCCTGGGCATGTTCCGGCAGGAGTTCCAGAAGCAGCTCAGGAGAGTTACGCTCGCCAGTGCTGTGAGCAGCCGTGATAAGTCGGCACAGGTTGCGGTAGCCCTGACGGTCTTTTGCCAGCAGGGTAAGGTGATAATTCGAACCGCTGTCATTCTGAGGGAGTTTCGATGAAATCGGGACGACCGAAGAATCTTCTGCCTTTATCGCACGAGATTCTTCGCCCGGACTCCGCCGGGACTCAGAATGACAAACAGTCAACTCGGCACCGATAATGCCCGGTATCTCAAGGGAGCGTGCCAGCCGGGCGAAGTGCATTGCTCCACAGAGGTTATCATGGTCGGTGATAGCAAGAGCCCGGTAACCCAGTTCCTTCGCTCTTAGCAGCAGTTCCTCCAGTGAAGAGGCACCGTCATGAAACGAATAGTAGCTGTGGCAATGGAGTTCGGCGTAGTCCATATCAGTCCCTCAGTACGGCTGCCTGTACCATTCTCCAGTGATAAGGTCTTTGTAGAGCACCAGCCGCTGCCCTGAGGCGAGGCAGACGGCGTAGTATAAGCGTGATACCGGCTCCCGGCGCCACCACTCATCGTCAATGCGCCACCGGTCTTCGATAGCCATGATGACCTGCCGCCGTTTCACCCTTGTGGCAACGGGCAGACCGGTAGTGTCTTCTTCTACCTGTACCGGCTCGGGTACGTTTACCGGCCGGCTGGTGTCAGTGCGTAGCGTCTTTCCGGAATTCTGGACCATGGTTCGACTTCCTTTACCTTGAATACCTGGGGATTCCCCTGTCGTAGCTCCAGCTGCCTGATATCCTCCAGCAGGTGGTCCCTGCCCCTGACTTCGGAGAACAGGCTGTTCTGACGTCTGCGCGGGTAACCCAGCCGGGTCACTCTTATTCCCACCTGTTCAACCGGACCGGGTTGAGGGAAATTCTCCAGTACTCTTTTTACCCGTAAGGCGGCAGTCCCTGTATCCATCGCTGGCTCTTTGAACTTGATGTTCCGTTCCCAGTGTTCCGAGCCCAGGCTACGGGTCCAAAGGGACAGGCTGTGAATGCCCAGACCTTTAAAGCTTATTCCGGCGAAGACCCGGGCAAGCAGTGTTTCCACTGCAAACAGTAAAGCTTCCACGGAGACGGTCAATGATGGCAGTACAGTATTCTCTTCGATAACTTTCTCTGCCATCCTGGGATACAGCGGGGTATCATCATTGCCTCTGGACAGCTCCAGGATTCTCCTGCCCTCCGGACCGAACTGGGACTGAAGGGGACCCGCAGGGAATGCCGATAACTGCCCGAGAGTGTTTATGCCGAAGGCACGCAGCTTACTCTTGTTCTTTATTGATACCGGCAGGACATCACAGGAAAGATTCTCGAGAAACGTGCTGATATCACCGGCCAGTATCCGGTAACCGCCCGGAGAGCTGCAGAGAGCGGCCAGATAAGCCGGAAACTTACCCACGGCGATTCCCATCTGGACGGCAAAAACTCCCGGCAGAGCTTCCGTTACCGACCTGATAAGGCAGTCATCATCAGGATAGATTAGCTGGAGTCCGTCAATACCGAGGTAGGCAGTCCCCAGACCGGAGCCTTCAACTAGCGGGCTTATTTCTTCCAGCTTATCCAGGATCTCGTTAAAGGCAGACCGATAATAAGGCATATCGGACGGGACAAGTTCGACCCTGTCATACCGTGCCAGTGCCTGCTGAAGGGGCATATCCCGCTGCAAGCCTTCGAGCTCCGGAGAATAATCAAGGACCAATTTCTGCGAGCCTGCTCCGTAGGTTATCACTGCCGGGCATTCTTTAATGGCCGGATTTCTGAAGATTTCGCACCTGACAGGAAAATGCGGTAGCAGGACACATAGAATTCGCACTATTCACCTCTTTGGGGACAGTAAGTATGATTATAGTAGAACTAATGTTCTATTGTCAAGACCCCGGACTCTTTTCTCCGAAAAAAGCTTGTGTTCACAGTGGCGGGTTCGAGAGGAACTAGCGCCATTTTTAGATCACTGACGTAAGTAAAGAGTAAGAAGCCTTGACCTGGACATCCAGACCTCTTTCAGGGTTGGCGGCGTTCTGGTCTTAACACTACGCTTTCCGAAATAGTAGAATTGCCTTAGTCCGCCCAGATAGAAGGTAGTCAGACGCTTGTGTAAATTAAGCGGTCGTTCCCTGACACTAAAGCCCAGGCGTTGAGCCGGTAGATACAGCAGGGTCGAACCATGAAGAGCTTTAATTTTATTATTGTACTTTCCTTCTACTATTTCCTTTGCCAGATACTTTAAGTCATCAACAACGGCTGAAGACACCTTCCAGCGTTGTTCACGGGTAGAGTCAGCTTCTTTCTGCCGGTTATGAAGAAACCAGATACCATTGAGGTGAAGTTCAATCAGTAAGTCACCGGGCTTGATTGTCGTTCCGTCATCCAGTTGAATTGAATAATCCCGGTGTTTTTTTATCTCAATGCCTATGATACCCTCTCCGCCTTCCCTTAATGGTTTGATATGAAGAAATCTGGAGATTATCTTATCAATAAATGGCCATAACCATATCAAGAATCCAGGTGGTGAAGTGCCCGGACTGTGTTTTGGGCGTAGATTTTTTAAGCCTGTAATCATCTTTTTAATTTAACTGCAATAAGGTGCTGATGAGATACTACTAATAATGCTACCCATAGCCAGAGGAATGGTACAGCAAAGTAGAGATTCCCTTCATTAACAGGAATCATGACATTGGTATTGACATCAACAAGGGCATGAATACCACCGCCAATTATACCAGCGACGATACCCAGAGCTATACTGTAATGAGGATTATCTTTAGAACTATGCAGAATCTGCCACATAAGTCTAAAGCTCATTATAGCGGCTATAATTGCGGCAATAATGCCAAGAATCCCGGTATCAGTGTA